>JAZOLR010000179.1:0-8964 GCA_045653255.1 Eubacteriales bacterium
TAAAAAATCCGCTTTTGTGTTCATCGGTCATATTCGTTGCAGGTATTGTTGCGGCGGCGATGTTGTATTTGTTCGTAGGAAAGAATGCGGCAGTAACTGTTATTTTCTCTGCGCTTTTGGCTGCTTGTATGCACGGTGTTAACTTGATACTGATATGCATGCTTCCTCATTATTTTGAAAGATACGGAATAGTTTCTACTGCGTCAGGCGTTTTGAACTCTTGTACTTACGTTGGAAGTGCTCTTTCCACTTATGGAATTGCCGTTTTGTCGGAAATTAAGGGTTGGAATTTTACCGTATTTATCTGGTTGTGCGTTTGTGTTGTCGGCGCGCTTATTTGTCTTTTCTGCGCAAGACCGTGGAACAAGGCATTCCCGAAAGAACAATAAAATTACATTCCCCACCTCGAAAGAAGTGGGGAACTTTTTTAGGTTATATTGTTATTTCTTTTATTGCGTTGGTAAAAGTGTCAATATCCCGTACAGTGTTAAAATATCCTATACTTGCTCTTACGCTTCCGTTTTGGGTTTTCAAAGTTTTGTGCGCGAGAGGAGAGCAGTGTAACCCTGTTCTTGCGCAAATTCCTTTTTCGTCAAGCATTTGACCTATAATGTCGGTTGGTATTTTGTCTGAATAAAAAGAAACTGCGCTACTGCACGGTTTATCTTTATCTTCTACAGTTATTCCTTTTATATTTTCCAAACGCTCAACGAGAAAACTTCGCAAAGTGGTTTCTCTTCTTGCTATTTCGTCTATTCCCACACTTTCAATAAATTGAATACCTGCCGAAAGTGAACCTATAGCAGGGACGGAAAGCGTACCCCCTTCGTACATTTCGGGTATATCTCCCGACATAACGGGGGAGGCGGAATTCACTCCGCTACCACCCTCTATAAAAGTTCTGAAGCATCGTCTTTTTGAAAATATTACAAAACCCGCTCCGCCTATTCCGAACAATCCTTTGTGACTAGGCGCACAGAATGCGTCACATTTTATTTTTTCAATATCTATATTGAAATGTCCTGCGCTCTGCGAAGCGTCAAGTATAAAATATATTCCTCTTTTTTGACACAGTTTCCCTATTTCTTCAATCGGGAGAATTCTTCCGCTTACGTTTGACACGTGTGTGCAGACAAGCATATCCGTGTTTTTTCTTATGAGTGAAGATATATTTTTTAAAACGTCGCCATCAGTAGAGAAGACGTCGAATTCGCATTTTTCCTCTTTTTGAAGATTGTATATCGGACGGTATACAGAATTGTGCTCCATATCACTTATAAGAATATGAGACTTTTCTCTGTATTCTGTTTTTATCGCCATATTTAAAGCATAGGTTGCATTATAGGTGAAAACTACGTCTTCGGGAGATTGTGCATTGAAAAAGTCGCGCAATTTACTCCTACATTCATATACCTTTTCCGATGATAACATTGCAAGTCTGTGTGAACTGCGTCCGGGATTGCCACCGAAAATATCCAAGCACCTAACGATTTCTTTTTTTACGCTTTCGGGCTTGGGGTATGACGTTGCCGCAATGTCAAGATATATCATATCAGAACCTATTGTGATAGTTCATAGTCGATTCCTTGTCTTTTCAACTCGGCAATGACCGTGAACAGTTGGTCTTCGGAAATTTCAATACTGTATGCGCACCCATTTGAAACGGATGAGGTTTTTATCACTCTTGCTCTTATACCAAGATTGGCAAGGCTTTTCTTGATTTTTAATGCATAGGTTATTGAACCGATTTTTATCAGTATCTTTTTCATTTTATACTCCTTTCAAAACTTCGGTACGCATTATCATAATATGCGTTTTCGTCTTTCAAGTGATAAGAAAATGAAAATATAAGAAAAGTATTGAAATAATCGCTAAAAAATATAGACAAAATCTGCAAAATGTGATATACTAATATGAAAGTTTGTAATCTTATGGTTAAAACCGTTAAAATTCAGGAAAGGCAGGAGTAAGTATTGAAGTATCAATGTTTTTATGACGGAACTTTTGCTTCTAATTGTTATCTCGTTATGACAGATGATGAAGAGTACGGCATTATTATTGATCCGTCGGTTAGTTACGATTTCGTATTTCGACAGCGACACTCACTGCCAAAAATAGAAAAAATTCTTCTTACCCACGCTCATTTTGACCACGTATTGTGTCTTGAAGAGTGGAAAGAGAAGACTGGCGCGTCGGTATGTATAGCAGAGCCTGATGCACGTTCTCTTTCGGACGGAGAGAAGAATGCGTACAGTTTTTTCTTTTACGAGGAAAAATCTTACGGAGCGCCCGACGTGATGCTTTCAGAAGGCGACAAGATAAGATTTGGAAATGAGGAACTTTCCGTTATGCTAACACCCGGACACACGGCAGGATCGTGTTGCTACGTTGGAGAAGACGTAATTTTTACAGGTGATACAATTTTTGCTGACGGTGGATTTGGAAGAACAGACTTATATAGCGGAAATTCAAGAATGCTTACTCAATCTATTTTGAAACTGTTCTCACTTGACAAGGATTATAAAATGTGTTCAGGTCACGGCAGAGAAAGTTCAATAAGCAAAGAAAAAAGAAATCACAGATTTAATATATAAAAACACTAAAAGTTATAAAAATGGAGGCTGTGACAAAATCACAGAAAAATCATGGAAGAAATAAAGTCTAATTTTATACACGATATAATTGATGAAAACCTTGCAGCAAATCCCGAAATGAAGATTCATACCCGTTTTCCGCCTGAACCTAACGGATATCTTCATATCGGAAGCGCAAAGGCGATTTGGATAAACAGCAACACCGCAAAAAAATATGGCGGACTGTTCAATCTCCGTTACGATGATACAAACCCTGCAAAAGAAGACAATGAGTACGTTGAATCTATATACAACGACCTCAAATGGCTTGGTGCAGAGCCTACAGGCGGTATATTCTACGGCTCTGATTATTTTGATAAGTGCTATGAATATGCAAAGAAACTTATAAAAGAGGGCAAAGCATACGTTTGCGACCTTTCTCCCGATGAGATGAGAGAATATAGAGGTACTCTTACTGAACCCGGTAAAAACAGCCCCTATCGTGACCGTAGCATAGAAGAAAATATCGCTCTCTTTGAGAGAATGAAGAACGGTGAATATCCCGACGGAGCAAAAACACTTCGTGCAAAGATTGATATGTCATCGCCTAACATGAATATGCGCGACCCTGCTATATACCGCATAGTTCATACAAACCACCACAGACAAGGTGACAAGTGGTGCATTTATCCCCTTTACGATTACGCTCATCCTATTCAGGACGCGCTTGAGGGAATAACTCATTCGCTTTGCTCTATTGAATTTGAAAACCACAGACCTCTTTATGATTGGGTAATCAACAATATAGGATTTGAAAAACAGCCTCATCAGTATGAGTTTGCCCGTCTCAACGTTACTCACACGGTTATGAGTAAGCGTTATCTCCGCGAACTTGTTGAAACCAAACTCGTTGACGGTTGGGACGACCCTCGCATGCCTACTCTTTGCGGTCTTCGCAGAAGAGGATATACACCTTCTGCTATATTTGACTTTGTAGAGCGCGCAGGCGTTTCGAAAGCTTATAGCGTTGTTGATTACGAACTTCTTGAGCATTGTATAAGAGAAGAACTCAACACAAACGCAAACAGAAGAATTGCAATCCTCAATCCTGTAAAGGTTGTTATCACAAATTACCCTGAGGATAAAGTTGAATATTTTGAACTTCCTAATAATCCTCAGAATCCTGAAGCATCTACAAGAAAACTTCCTTTTACAAGAGAACTTTATATAGATGCTGATGATTTTGCAGAAGTTCCGCCCCCGAAATTCTTCCGTCTCAAGCCTGATGGCGAAGTTCGTCTTATGGGTGCATATATTATAAAGTGCAATGAGATAGTTAAGAATGAAGACGGCACAGTAAAGGAAATCAGATGTACGTGTGACCTTGAAACAGGTAACGGAAATCCCATAGACGGAAGAAAGATAAAGGGAACTATCCATTGGCTTTCTGCCCCCTACGCAAAGGATATAGACGTTATGCTTTACGATCACTTGTTCACTATAGAGAACGTAGCGGATATTCCTGAAGGCAAGGGATACGGTGATTACCTCAATACAGATTCCGTAACTCATCTTCAGAACTGTAAGGCAGAAGTATCGCTTGCAGATGCTGAAGCAGGCGAGCGCTTCCAGTTCGTTCGTATTGGATATTTCGTAAAGGATACAAAGTACGCTAACACCTTTAACCGTATTGTTGGACTTAAAGACAGTTATTCAAAGAAATGAGAACTTTTCTTAAAGGCGCGGCAAACTTTCTTTTGAATCTCGTTTTCGTACCAAAGTGTGCAGGTTGCGGCGAACGAATGGAGCCTGAATCGCAAAGTTGTTTTTGTGAAAAGTGCCTCTATTTATACGAAACTGCAAAAGAACGCGAATGTCCTAAATGTGGAAAAGCACTTGTGAAGTGTACTTGTCCGACTCCGAAACTTGAACGTAACAGAGTCAGAATATTGACAAAACTTATAAATTATCATCCTCACGCAAATGACTTGTCAATAAACAAGGCAATATTCAAACTTAAAAAGACGGCAGATAGACGCCTCGTTAGTCTTTTTGCTCATGATATGGCAGAAACTCTGCTTCCTATTGTAGAACGCGACCGCAATAAATTCGTTGTTACTTATGCGCCTCGCACGAAGAAAGCAATATCGAAGTACGGATATGACCATATGGAGTACGTTTCACGCGAAGTTGCAAAAATTCTTGAGATTCCGTGGGCGAAACTGATAGTTCGTCACGCAGGCAAGGAACAGAAATCCCTCTCTTATGCTGAACGAGTTCGAAATGTGAACATTTCCTTTAATGAAAAGAACAAAGTAGATATAAAAGGGAAGAGCGCGATACTTATTGACGATATTGTCACTACTTCCGCAACCCTTTCTACTTGCGCCGTGTTACTACGCAAAAACGGAATAAAAACTGTAATCGCTTCTGTAATTTCTATTTCGTCAGGTGTGTATAACGACTTGTGGATAAAGAAAAAATAATTGTATATAACAAAACCTCGGTGGAATTCATCTGCCGAGGTTTTGCTGTTTAAAAAAGAAAAGCCATCCCTTTGAGAAAGGATGGTTTTGTGAATTTTTATTTTTGCAATTTTTTGGCAACAAATATATACGCGAAGTCGGTTTCAAATTGATTTATGAGTGTTATGTTCGCTTCTTTGAGAAATTTACATATATTACATCAAACGTGTGTCAAAATCAGAAAGAAGAAATTCGGTGCAAATGAGTTTTATGTTTCGATTGTTGGTAGATGTCACTCTGCATTGAGTATTTTATAGAGTTCGCTTTTGCTCATTCCTCTATCTTTTGCCGCTGCCTTTATTGCATCCATTCTGCCAAGTCCGCTATTTTCATAATGCTCTACGTGTTCTTCGGGCGAGAGTGAAAGTAGGTCAGATTCGCCTTGCTCTGTTTTTGCATCAGATGAGCCTTCCATTACAAGTACGTATTCACCGCGAGGTGATTTTTCTTCGTAAAGCGTTATGGCTTGCGAAAGGGTGGTTCTGATTATTTCTTCATTCAACTTCGTTAATTCTCGGCAGAGAGTAATCTTTCTATCACCAAACGTTTCAAAGAGGTCTACAAGTGTAGTTTTTAATTTGTGCGGCGCTTCGTAAAAAATAAGAGTTCTTACTTCATTTTTTATTTCTGTAAGTCTCTTTTTTCTTTCGCCTTTGGAGGTGGAAAGAAAACCTTCAAATGCAAATCTTCCGGTAGGAAGCGCGGACAAAGCAAGAGCGCTTACTGCGGCGCAACAACCGGGAATGCACGTCACGGGTATTCCTTTTTCGGCACAAAGTACAACTATATCTTCGCCGGGGTCGCTTATCGCAGGCATTCCTGCATCCGTTACCAAAGCGCAACTTTCTCCTTGTTCTATTCTGGCAGTGATTTCTTCTCCGCGTTGGCGCTTGTTATGTTCGTAGTAACTAACAAGGTCTTTTTTTATGCCAAAGTGCAAAAGAAGGTTCTTTGTATTTCTCGTATCCTCAGCAGCAACAAAATCAACTTCTGAAAGCACTTTTAATGCGCGTTCAGAAATGTCGGAAAGGTTTCCGATAGGGGTTGCAACGAGGTACAAAGTGCTTTTTTCCACCTTGTTTTTTTCATTTTTGGTATCAATTGTGTTTTTAATACTGCTCATATCAGTTACCGAAAAATCCTTTTTCGTATATTTCTTTGACTTTTTCTGTGTACTCGGTATTGGTGGTATCTTTGTATATAAACAGAGGTTCTGTTATTATGCATCCGCTTTTTCCGCCTCGCTTTCCTTCAAGCAACATCATTGACGGTTCGGATTCAGTATTTGCGTGAACAAAAGTAATCCTCTTGGGCTCTATTCCATTCTTGCGCATATTGAATATTAAATCGACCATTCTGTCAGGTCTGTAAACGCAGTAAAATAAGCCACCATATTTCAGTTTTTTTGCCGCCGCAATGCAAAAATCTCCTATCTCTCCAAATACTTCATGGCGAGCGATAGTCTTTTCATCGTGCGCATTCATATAACCGCCGTTTGATATCATGTAAGGCGGATTTGAAAATACGACGTCGTATTCGCCTTCTCCGTAAAGGTTTACGTCGCGAATGTCGCAACAGGCGCATTTTATTTTATCTTCTAAGTCGTTCAATTTTATATTGCGAGAAATTATGTCTGCGAAGTTTTCTTGAACTTCTACGCATAGAATTTCCCCGAGTTTCTGTCGCTGTGCACACAAAAGAGATATTATTCCGCTTCCTCCGCCGAATTCTATCGCTCGCGCTCTTGGGGATTTTCTTATATATGATGCAAGTAAGAGGGCGTCTGTGCCAAGTTTTAGACCGTTATCTCGTTGTATCAGCGAAATATTGTCGTTTACTTCGTCTATATGTTCACCGTCAAACAGTGTAATATCTTTATTCATAGTTGTTTCCTGAGATGTTTTTAATAAAATCAACTTTATAAAAAGCGGAGAAGCGAACAAGCCGCATCTCCGCTATCTCATAAAGATATGTAGAATTACTCCTTAACGGGAGCTCCTACGGGGCAAGTGCCCTCGCAAGCGCCGCACTCAACGCATTCGTCAGCGTTGATTACATACTTGCCTTCGCCTTCGCTAATGCATCCTACGGGGCATTCGTCAGCGCAAGCGCCGCATGCGATGCAATCGTCGTTAATAATGTAAGCCATTTATATACACCTCCAAAATTAGTTTTCAATCTATTCTAACATATATTCGTAAAAAATCAATAGGCAAATTGAAAAAAATCAAAATTTTTTTGATTTATTCCTCAATTTCTCCGTTTTCATCGTCTTTTTGAGAAGATTTTGGTGATTTTCCGAGTTTTATTATTCTTACATCACCGCATTTGTAGAGTTTGGGGTTTTCGGGTTTTTCGTCCAATCTAACTTTTATGAGTTGAAGAAGCGGACGGGTTTCGATGACTGTACCAACTCCGTTTGAGGTGCTTACAGTTGAACCGATAGGGGGGGTGGTTTTCAATGCTTCTTCGTAAATTTCGTGTTCATAACGCAAGCAGCACATAAGTCTGCCGCAAGAGCCTGAGATCTTCGCAGAGTTAAGCGAGAAGTTTTGTTCCTTTGCCATTTTTATGGAAACTTGAGCAAAGTCGGTAAGGAAGTCTTTGCAACAGAAAGGTCTGCCGCAAGGACCGAGTCCGCCCATCATTTTTGCTTCATCTCTTATTCCGATTTGGCGAAGTTCTATTCTTGTCTTGAATATTGATGCAAGATTTTTTACAAGTTCGCGGAAATCTACTCGTCCTTCTGACGTGAAGTAGAAGAGAAGTTTGCTATTGTCAAACGTGTATTCTACACCAACGAGACTCATATCGAGTTTGTGACTTTCGATCTTCTGCTTGCAAATTTCCATTGCATCTTGTTCGAGGAGTCTGTTTTTCTCGTTTCTTTCGCGGTCGTCTTCGGTTGCAAGTCTTATTATGCTTTTGAGAGGAGTTACAGTTTCGCTGACGGGAACAATCTTGTTTGCGATGAGAACTTTTCCGTATTCGATACCGCGTGAAGTTTCAACTATTACAAACTGTCCGACTTCCGCTTTTATTCCTTTTGGGGAAAAATAGTATATTTTAGTATTATTTCTGAAAGATACTCCAATAACTTCTACCAATTCGTCAGGCGAGTTGGTTTCGTCTATTTCAATTGGCGTGTTGTTTGTTGTGTTTTCCATTTATTTTTTCCTTGCGTTTTATTTTTTTATTTCGTGTACGAGGGTGTTGATTACAATGCCAACGTTTGCGTTGACGTTGAGGTCTTGTATTGCGGAAAAGATAACGTCGTTTATACGGAAGAGTCGTTGAATTCCTATCTTCGAGGATAACTCTTGCGCTTTTTCTCTATCGTAGTAATAAATCAAAACGGTGTTTTCGTCTTTTTTTATAAGTATTAAGTCTCTTATAGCGGAAAGCAAAAGTTCAAGTTCTTCTATAAGTTCGGTTCGCTTTGATGAGAGAAATGAGGTCGCTTCGTGAAATTCCGAAAAAGACAGTTTCTCCGTTATTGCCTTTATAATTCCGTCTATGCAACGTCTTTCTTTTAAAACGAAGGCGCTTTCTTTGGGATTAACAAGAATTGAAGCGCGTCCAATGCTTCCGTTTGCATTTATTATAGCGGCGGAAAATTCTTCTTCAGATTTTGCGAGCAGTGCTTTTGCGTTTGAGTCATGCGCTAAAAGATACCGTCTTATCTCAGTATAAGAGAAAAGAGACATTCTCACCGTCTGTGTTCTGCTTTTTATAGTTCCGAGAATCGTGTCAGACGTGTTGCACAAAAGAAGAATAATAACGTTTTTGGGCGGTTCTTCCAAAACTTTGAGCAATGCATTTTGCGAAGGTGCAAGCATCAGGTGAGCATCGTCAATAATGTATAC
>JAZOLR010000180.1:0-1702 GCA_045653255.1 Eubacteriales bacterium
TTTTTTGATTTTTATCGTGGCAGAATCAATCGCGGAGTGAATTCGAGATAGTCTGCAGATATTATTATAAAATCAATTCCTACGTAATTTACGTACCCGGGGGCTAGATAATTTCCGTGAATATGCCCGAAATAACAACGCTCAACTCCGTATTTTTTCAAAATATCGATGAACTCCCTGCATTCAAATCTGTTCCAAAAAGGAGGGAAGTGCATAAATGCTATTATCTCTTTATCGGGATATTGTTCTTTGAGTTTTTTTCCTTCATCAAGGCTAAGTTGAAGTCTTATGCATTCGCGTGCGATTATTTTTTCGTAGTTGCAGTCATGTTTTGCCTTGACACTGTCTTCATCTTGGTACCAGCCTCTGCTTCCGCATACTATGAAATCTTCAACAACAAATGCAGTGTTGTATAAAAATGAAATTGTCTTTATATCTTTTTCTGCGAAAAAAGAATTCATCTTTGAAAGAGTAGACCACCAGAAATCGTGATTTCCTTTCAAAAATAGTTTTTTACCAGGAAGCGCATCAATAAATTTCAAATCAGATTCCGCTTCTTCGAGGCTAA
Source organism: Eubacteriales bacterium (assembly GCA_045653255.1). Classification (GTDB taxonomy): domain Bacteria; phylum Bacillota; class Clostridia; order Oscillospirales; family CAG-272; genus UBA1740. The sequence goes on from JAZOLR010000180.1 coordinate 569, forward strand.
GTGCCCAAGAAATGTCTCCAGGGACTATAACTGTGTCGTCATCTTCTATTATTGCACGCCAATTTTTAGCAATTTTGTCAATGTAACCCGACCATCTTCTGCCGAAAACTTCCATTGATTTGTTGGTGCTTTCAAGGGTAGATAAATGAAGATCACCCAAGACAAATAAAGACATATACTTGCTCCGTTTTTTGTGAATATAAAAAATAATTTGTGTTAAAATAATTTTAGTTCTTGCAAAGAACAAAAAATCAAGAGGTGTTAAAATGGAACAGAATAAAAAAGCAATTAGTGGAATAGTTTGTGACGTTTGCAATTGCACTTATCACGATAAGGACAACAAGTGTCACGCAGAGTGTATCGCAGTAGGTCCGAGCTATGCTCAAAGCAGCAGCGAAACTGTGTGCGCAACATTCAAGCCCAAGGATAATTGCGAGGGCGAAGGTTGCTACTCCGCAAAGTAAATTTCCCCTGCCGAAAGGCAGGTTTACATATAATGCTTTTTAGGCATTCTTTGCAAACTCAATAACAGTCTTTTTCATATCCGCTGCATCACATACTGCAGAGAATCTGACTTTTCTTTCTCCTATATTTCTTATAGGTGTGGGGATGTCGCAACCGGATTGTTTTGAGAGTAATTCAAGTGCAAGAAGTTCGTCTTCAGCCTTATTGTCGTTCAATGCTTCATATACGTCACATGCAAATTTGAAAGGACTTGCAGTAGATGCGAGAACTATCTTTCTTGCGTTTCCGTTTTCGGAAATGTACTGTTTCGCAGCATTGTAACCTACGGCAGTATGGGTATCTATCAAATAGCCGTTCTTTTCGTAAGTTTCTTTTATCGTCTTCTTCGTGTCATTTTCGTCGCTGTAATATCCAATGAAGTTTTCCTTTATCTTTGCGAATTCTTCTGCTGTCAAAGAATATTTTCCGTTCTTTGATAACTCACTCATATAATAAGCGGTTTTTTCGCTTCCGCATACCAAATACAAAAGTCTTTCAAGATTGCTTGAAATGAGTATATCCATAGAGGGAGAGATAGTAGTATAGAAATCACGGTTTCTGTCGTAAGTGCCGCTTTCAAGAAAATCGGTGAGAATGTTGTTTTTGTTAGATGCACATATCAATTTGCAG
>JAZOLR010000181.1:0-1456 GCA_045653255.1 Eubacteriales bacterium
GACGGCGAGTGCCGACGATATTGCATCTGTCCGCGGCATCACACGCGCAGATGCGGAAAACATAGTGAAATATTTTGAAAACAAGTAAATATAAGTTTACATTCAGAGGTTAAAATGAGAATTATAACAGGAAAAGCAAAAGGAATAAGACTCGAAACTTTGGAAGGCGAAAACACCCGTCCGACGTCAGAAAGAATAAAAGAGGCGGTTTTTTCCGCTATACAGTTTGATATTGAGGGTTGCCGCGTGCTTGACCTCTTCGCAGGAAGCGGACAGATGGGACTTGAGGCGATTTCAAGAGGCGCGCAGAGTTGTATGTTTATCGACTCCTCACGCGAGGCAATGGAGATAGTGAAGAAAAACGCAACGAAGACGAAGTTTTTTGACGTTTGCCGTTTCCTTGTCAGCGACTACCGCAACTATTTGAGAAAGATAGGCGGAAAGGACGCATTCGACCTCATATTTATCGACCCGCCCTATGCGGACAACTCCGTTGGTGACGCGCTTGAGAGAATTATAAAAGAAGATTTGGCAAAGCCGAGATGTATTTTCGTCTGCGAGAGCGGAAGCGATAATATTTTCGAGGGCAAAGAATACCTCGCCGAATATTTTGAAGTGAAAAAGTCCGCCGCATACGGCAGAGTTTATATAAACATTCTCGTTTTGCGCGACAAGGAGAGCGAATAATGATGAAAAAAGCGCTTATTACGGGCAGTTTCGACCCTGTAACGCGAGGACATATTGATTTAGTTGAACGCGCGTGCCGTCTTTTTGACGAGGTGCATTTTATCGCTTTCGTCAATCCCGAAAAAAACTATCTTTTCCCGACGGAAAAACGCGTCGAACTTATGGAAATAGCAACCGCTCACCTGCCTTTCGTCATCTGCGGATACGACGGCGGTATGGTCTTCGAGTACGTAAAAAGACACAACATAGATTGCATAATTAAAGGCGCACGCACAGGCGAGGACTTCGAATACGAAGCAAAAATGGCTGAATTCAACCGCGAAAAAAGCGGTGTTGATACGCTCGTTCTCCCTGCAAACCCCGACCTTGTGAATTGCTCGTCTACCGAAGTCCGCAGACTTCTAGCAGACGGAAAACCCCTTTCACATCTCCTCCCCGAAGAAGTCGAAAAAGCAATCCGCGAGATGAAAATATAAAAAACCGCGCGGAAAATATCCGCAAAGTAAAAAAGGTCAGTCTCAAAAGGGTGTAGTCCTTATCGGAGAATTTCAATAAGGGTATGGGCATAGCCCGATGTATTTGTTTAACAAATGCGAAACTGGCGATAAAAACAGAAGAGAGAGTAACGCGGAAACAAATTTCCGTGAAGTTCTCTCTTTTCTGCATTTTTATGAGTGATATTCTTTGCTTCGCAAAGAGTGATATTGACCTTCGGGCAGTGATATTGTTCGGCTTCGCCTCACAGTGATATTCTATTCGCCATAAAACT
>JAZOLR010000182.1:0-1263 GCA_045653255.1 Eubacteriales bacterium
GAGGGGAAAATGATAGTAGAGCATATAAGAAACATTACGGGAAAAATAACCGTCGGCGGTTTTGCCGTATTAGAGGGTGATTGGTGGCACGGTGAAAACGCGGTAATAGAGGATAGCAAACTCTTTTACGTCACCGACGGCGAGGCATCGCTTATATACAAAGGCGAAGAGCACATCTGCCGAAAAGGTGAACTCGTGCTTGTGCCGTCACGGCAAGTGCACAGTTATTCCTTGACCGAGAAAAAATACGTGAAAAAGTATTGGTTTCATTTTTCACTTCTGGCAGACAACGAAAGTGTTTTTGACAAGTACGATATGCCCCTTTGTATAAAGGTAGATGAAAAGGAAAATGAAAAAATAGAAAGCCTTTTCTCGCAGATAGTGGGGGAGGATAGCGCAGGAAACATCATCTACCAATGCGGAAAACTCGGTGCGCTGTGTGATTTGGTATTTTTCTTTATGACACGTGCCGACTGCAAGAAAAAGAACACCGACACGACGGAGATAGACCGCGTTTTGCAATACATAAGCGACAATATTTCCGCACCCTTGACACTTCAGACACTCGCTTCGGTTGCTTGTCTTTCGCCTAACTACTTCGTGCGGAAGTTCACGGCTGCACTCGGAATGCCCCCCCTGAAGTACGTATTCACCGTGCGAATGGAGCGTGCGAAACTTTTGATAAAAAAGGGCGGAAGAATATCAGAGATAATGACCGACCTCGGATTTACGGATGCCGCGTATTTTTCGAAAGCATTCAAGTCGTATACGGGATTTTCTCCGCGCGCATACAGAAAAACTCTTTCATTGCAGTTGCAGGATTGAGCAGGATAACATATCTAAAAAAAGAGATAATTTATCACATTGAATTTTCAGATTTTTGTGCTATAATTTAAATAAAAAACCGAAAGGGTAAAAGGATATATTATGAAAAAATCGGTATTCGTAACAGGCGCGACAAACGGAACGGGCTACGCGATAGCACGCAGATTTGCAAGAGAGGGATACGACGTTTTCATCACAAGCAGAAACGGAGAAGAAGCGAACAAAGCGGCTCTTGCCTTGAATGAAGAATTCCCCGAAATTAAGGCGTACGGAATAGAAAATCCCGTCGCAGATGAAAAAAACGTGAGAGCGATATTCGACGGCATTCGCGAGAAGGGTTATCTTTTGGATACGATAGTCCTCAATGCCGCAAACCTCGGAATTCGCCAACCGACAATGGAAGTTTCGATAGAGGACTTCAGCGAAGTTATATACACG
>JAZOLR010000183.1:0-4274 GCA_045653255.1 Eubacteriales bacterium
CCTGACGCATCACTTTCATTATCTGCTTTCGCACCAAAGTCGAGAATACTCACCGTGAGGTCGTTGAATTTAGGCTCTGTTGGCAATTCGAATTCCTTAAAAAACATTTTGCACCTCTTATACTTTTGAAATTGTACTAATTACAACAAACGGAGCGTGCCGTTTTCTTCTATAATCTGTCTGAATGCAGGACGCTCGTTTTCGCTTGAATTCGGTGTGTGGTAACTGAAATACTGCTTGCCTTCAAAAGTGAAAATCATTCCGTGACCGCCGTCATTGTCAAGCAAAGGCGCGTGATGCTCAAACTGAAGACCTATCTCGCCACCTTTGAATTTCAAAAGGCATTCTGCGTAATTGTTGTTTAAAAACGTAGACCATATCATATACAAATCTCCGCTATCCGCACGGTATAGAAAAGGTCCGTCTGTTATATGATTTCCGTTGCTCACAGGGTGAGAGCAACCTGTGCTTGATGCGTTGAAAAGCGTCACGACCTCGCCTTCTATTTTTGACAAACCGTCATTCAATTCTGCGTAGCAGATAGTGCCGTCCTTGATTTGCGTGTGCTCGTGGCAGAATACAAGATACGGTTTTCCGTCTCGGCTTATGTAGAGAGTGCCGTCAAGACATTCCCATTCGACAGGAGTTAAAGCCTCGTCGCTTGTAGGAATATAAGGTCCTGTAATCTTGTCTGACACAAGTGAAAAAGTACCGCGCAAGCCGTTTTTTTGAAGGAAAGTGGCAAACATATAATACTTTCCGTTGTACTTGTGTACTTCGGGTGCCCAGTTCGCTTGTTCATTTAAGCCGTATTTTTCCGACTCGAAGCATTCTATAGGCTCGCTGAAATTCTCTAAATCCTCGGTTATATAAACGTCAAACCCACCGACACATTGTCCGAAGTTTTTTGCTCTTGTGCCGAAAAGATAATATTTTCCGTCTTCAAAAATAACGAAAGGGTCGCGTATATTGATTTGCTCTCTTTTCATAAAACTACCTCTTTTGACTTGCCTTTTAGTACCATCTCTTTGCAAGTTCTTCGTAATCAGGGGATACAACGTCGGCTGTCAAGCCGTTTATGTACTTACAAGCCTCAAGCAAAATCTCGCCGTGCTTGCCGTATATGCCGCATACGTGATGTATGTAAGGACCTTCAACGAGTTTATGCTCCCATTTCGGCCAGTTGTCGACTTCTATCCATACGTAACTTCCTACGTTTTTCGGACCGTTTGTGGTTTTTGCCTCGCCGACAAGAAGTTGATAGTTTCCGTGATCGCCGTCAAATCTCGCGATAGTCAACTCGCCCTCGCGAAGTTCCCATTCGCATATTCCGTAGGTGTTATTGTGGTATCTGCTACTGCCTGTATATGCAATAGACGGGTCTTTTGCAAGTGAGTAGGGGAAGTTTCCGCAATGCCAGAGAAGTTCTGCATTGTCGTTTTCGGGATGGCGTACAGTAACGTCTGCAAAGAAGGGAACAGTATTGTCTTCTTTTGCTATCGCCTGCATCATAACTGCCGTTATTGCACCGTGAATATCCGTCTCGCACACAACGGGAATGCCCTCGTCTGTGAGAAGCGAGTTTGCAAGACAAGCCATAATATCCGCCATATCTTGCAATGAAGTCCAACACTGTATAGCAACCGCACGGCAGTTGTACTGCTTTGCAAGTTCTTTCATTGCAACCTTGAGCGAGGCTACCTTCTTTATCTTTTCTTCATTTTTCTCTTTGTCTATTGAAGTGATGAACTCAACGGTCTTTTTGAAGTCTTCGCCGTTTTCTTCGGCTACTTTTTTCATTTTAAGCATAAGGTCGTTGAGCGTGATGGGGTACAAATGAACGTTAAATCTCTCGATAAGTTCGTTTTCGTTGCATATAACGCTGCAAAAAGGTTCAGGACGAGTGGAAATCTGCAATATATTCAGATTTTTCACGGATTTTACAACACGCGCAACCTGCAAAAATCTGCGTACGCCCTCTTTCCACTCATTATCGTCAATCCGTGAGTTTGTAAGATATGTAAAAGGAATATTATGTCTTCTCAAAACCTTTCCCGTTGCGAAAAGACCGCATTGTGAGTCACGGCTGCGAAGTCCCGATGCGTCAGGCGCGTCATCTCTCGGCCCCCACAAAAGTACAGGCACACCGAGCGCCTTTGCAACTGCGGCAACTCTGTTTTCAGAGCCGAAGTTGCAATGAGGGAAAAATATAGCGTCAACCTTTTCTGACGAAAACCTGTCTATAATTGTAGGAATGTCGCAGTCAGAAAACAAAAGTTCTTCTTCGTTTATTCCCGACAAGTCAACTACCTCGCAGGAAAACTTATCTAACTCCGCGCGAATTGTTTTATTGAATTTTATTGCTTCCTCTCTGCTGAATACGTCTCTTCTTGTAGGGCAGTATGCCAATTTAATAGTGTTTTGCATAGACATTTTGAAAAACCTCTTTCACAAAAATGTATTTTTGCTATTGAATTTATTTTGCTTCTGTGTTAGTATTATAACATATTAAATCTCATTTGTACAATACCCTTGATGATTTTTTATTGCGCTATTTTGACTTTTTTGCATAATATTTAGTCATAGCGAAAAAGGAAAATGTCACGCAATTACAGGCAAAAACGAAAATGTGTAAACAAAAGTTTGCACGTAACGAAAGGAGAACGGAATGTATAAATATGAAACCCACTTGCACACATCTCCTGCAAGTAAGTGCGCATTTTCCGATACAAAAGAGACGTTCAGTTTTTACAAAAGCATAGGATACGACGGCGTTTGTGTAGCAAATCATTTTTATCTTTCCTCAGTTGTGCGTGGGGAGGTCTCGTATGAGCAGATGATAAACACGTTTTTCGACGATATAGAAAACAGTAAAAAAACAGGAAAAGAAGTTGGTATAAAGGTTTTCTCCGGTCTTGAAATGACCGACATAGATGCAGACTTTCTCATTTATGGCGTAGAAAGAGAGTTTTTCTTGCAAAATTCAGATTTTGCAGAGGTCTCTTTGGATGAAAAACTTTCAAAAATCAAAGAAGCGGGCGGTCTTATAATTCACGCGCACCCCTTCCGTCGAATGAGCAAAAAAAGATGCATCAGACTCTTTCCCTATCAGGTGGAAGGGGTCGAGGTTTATAATACCAACAGAGTAGGGCAAAACATAAAATTTGCATCTATGTATGCGCAAAGTTACGGCCTTACTGAATTTGCAGGCTCTGACAATCACGGTGGCGCTATCCACCCTGTGCTTGGCGGTATGATGTCAGACAGTCCCATAGCAGATGAGCGTGACTTTGTTGCAAAATTCCGCGCAGGCGAATTGCGCGTGTTTTATGAAGATAATCCCCTTTGCAACAACGAAGAAGGCGCAGTTGATGATATTATACTGACGTAATAAACTAAAAAAACAAATCCCGAGCGAAAACTCGGGATTTGTCATATATAAGGTAAACTTATTACCTATTACTTCTTACTTATTACCTCAATCAGTCCTGCTGACCGTAGGTAGCAAGAGTAGTTTCAAGCATACCCTGTACTGCTGCGTACTGAGATTCCCAAGCGGAAGCAAATGTGTTTGTTCCGTTTGCGAAGCACTCATCCATAAGTGCGGAGTATGTCTTCATGGTTACGCTCTTTGCAAAGTAGTTATCGTAAAGCATAGACTTAGGAGAGCAGATACCGTTACGGATGTACTCAAGCATTGCAACCTGTTCGGGAGTGTTGGAGAGCTTGTACTTGAGAGTTACGTCGTAGTACTCATAAATGAGTGAGCCCTTGCCGTTGTCGGATTCTTCAGCCATCATCTGCAAGAGAGCAGAGCACTCTGTGAATTTGTCAGAGCTGTAAAGGATACCGCCGGAGTTACCGTTATCGGAAATAAGAGCACCGTAGTCATTGTCCTTGTTGTACTTAGGCTCGGGGATAAGACCAACCTTGTCGTCCATGTTCTGGAGAAGTGTACCTTCCATGTTAAGAACGGGAGCCTCGAGCTGATAGAGAGCCTGACCTGCAACAAAGGTGTTAACGTAACTGTAACCGTTGGTCTTGGGGTTGAAGCGGAAGCCTGCCTGCTTTGTCATATCAATAACCTTGTCAATAAAGTTATGTATGTCGGTAATATCTTCAACGTAACGGATAGTGCCGTCAGCGGTTGTTTCGAATACGTCAAGTCCGGATGTAGAGAAGAGAGAACGTGTGAGCCAGTGAGCGTGGTGAACAACACCGAAGGTGTCTTCATCGTCTGCCTGACCTATTGTACCTGCATCAACGTAAGCCAT
>JAZOLR010000184.1:0-6478 GCA_045653255.1 Eubacteriales bacterium
GAAAAAATAACACCCGCACAAAGGCGGTATAGCCCGGCATGATAAAAACAACTCGCAGGGAAACGAACTACAACAACAGCCGCGCGGCACTTTCAAACTATACCCCGATAGGCGATATTGCAGAGTTTGACGACGTTGCAAACGCGGCATACTTCCTCGGAAGCGACCAGTCGCGAAACGTGACGGGCACAGAACTTGTAGTCGACGGCGGAAATATGGCGCAACTCACCCCCACGCTCGAAAACTACGGTTTGAAAGTAGTGGACAGTGAGCAGTGAGAGTGAGCAGCGGGACGGTGTTCAGACGGCTCTTTGCTCAAAGTAGGAACTAACAATACTGACCGCTAATCACTAATAAAAAAAGAAATCCGCGCGAGCGGATTTCTTTTTTTATATTGACATAGTTGCGGTTTAGGTGTATAATGTTTCTGTATAGTGTAAATTTCGCGGCGGCGAAATTTACGGTACAATGCTCTTTGGCATTGCGCCTGAAAATCTTGCGATTTTCATACAGATATTGAAATATAGTCAGTCCAAGTTCGCTTGCAAGCAGACGGCTTGAACTTCCTGTATTATAATTTATAATGTAATACTATATAAAGTTAATTACCGTAAAAACGGAGGAAATTATTATGCAATGGACGTCTCTTAACGATTTGAGAGAAAAATACCTTTCATACTTTGAAAGCAAAGGACATCTTCGTATGAAGAGTTTTTCGCTTGTGCCCAACAACGATAAATCCCTTTTGCTTATAAACTCAGGTATGGCACCCTTGAAGAAGTTTTTCACGGGCGAAGTAGAGCCCCCGCGCAAGCGAGTTACCACATGTCAGAAGTGTATCCGTACACCCGACCTTGACAGAGTTGGACACACTGCGCGTCACGGCACGTACTTTGAAATGCTTGGAAACTTCTCGTTTGGCGATTATTTTAAAAATGAGGCTATTCCTTTTGCGTGGGAATTTTTGACGAAAACTCTTGAAATCCCCGCAGAACTTCTTTGGCCGTCAGTATACGAAAAAGACGACGAGGCATACGACCTTTGGACAAAGGTTATAGGTGTCCCTGCAGAAAGAGTTGTAAAACTCGGTAAAGCGGACAACTTCTGGGAACACGGTTCAGGTCCTTGCGGCCCTTGTTCCGAAATTTACTTTGACCGCGGAATCAAGTACGGTTGCGGCTCTCCCGACTGTAAACCCGGTTGCGATTGCGACAGATATATGGAAATCTGGAACAACGTCTTCACGCAGTTCAACAATGACGGAAACGGCAACTACACCGAACTTGCGCAGAAGAATATCGACACGGGTATGGGACTTGAGCGTCTTGCTTGCGATATGCAGGACGTTGACAATCTCTTCGAGGTTGACACAGTTAGAAAAATCCTTGACACCGTATGCTCAATAGCAGACAAAAAATACGGCGTTGACAAGGAAAACGACATCTCTATCCGTGTTGTCACCGACCATATAAGAAGCGCAACCTTTATGATTTGCGACGGCGTTATCCCCTCAAACGAAGGCAGAGGATACGTTCTCCGCAGAATTCTTCGCCGCGCATCCCGTCACGGCAAACTCCTCGGTATCAACCGTGAGTTCTTGCCTGAACTTTGCCTTGTAGTTATCGGTGAAAACAAAGACGCATACCCTGAACTTGTTGAAAAGCAGGATTATATACTCAAAGTAATTTCTATGGAAGAACAGAGATTTGACGCTACCATAGATGCAGGTCTTTCTATCCTTTCTTCCATCGTTGAAAAGGCGAAAGCAGAAGGCAAGACCGAGATTTCGGGCGAAGACGCATTCAAACTCTACGATACTTTCGGCTTCCCTGTTGACCTCACACGCGAGATTGCGGCAGAAGGCGGACTTGCAATAGACGACGATGCGTTCACCGCGCTTATGAACGAGCAGAAGGCTCGCGCGCGTGCCGCAAGAGGAAACATAAGCGGTTGGAGCAACGGCGAGACAAACCTTCTCGAAGGACTTGAAAAGACTTCATTCCTCGGCTACACACAAGACGAGTGCGAAGCGAAAGTGGTGAAGATAATCTGCGACGGCGCAGAAGCAGAAGAAGTCAGCGAGGGCGAATGCTCTATCGTGTTTGACTCTACTGTATTCTACGGCGAGGGCGGCGGTCAGGTCGGAGACACGGGTGTTATCACGGCAGACGGCGTTAGCGCAACAGTCCTTGACACAAAGAAGACAGACGGAATTTACGTTCATATAGTAAGCGTTGAAAACGGCGTTATCAAACTCGGCGACACCCTTACACTTGCAATAGACAAAAAGCGCAGAGAAGCGATAAAGAGAAATCACTCTGCTTGCCATCTCGTTCAGGCGGCTCTCCGCGAAGTTCTCGGAAACCACGTTGAGCAGGCAGGCTCTTACGTTGACGAGCGCGAAATGCGTTTCGACTTCACACACTTTGCGGCAGTAACTCCCGAAGAACTCCGCCGTGTTGAAGCAATAGTAAATGAAAACATTCTCGTAGCGGAAGCGTCGGAAATTTGCGAAACCGATATGGAAGGCGCAAAGAAGATGGGCGCGATGGCACTCTTTACCGAAAAGTACGGCTCGAAAGTAAGAGTTGTAAAGATAGGCTCTCACTCCACCGAACTTTGCGGAGGTACTCACGTATCAAATACGGGTAACATCGGTCTTTTCAGATTCGTTTCCGAAAGTTCCGTTGCCGCAGGTATACGCAGAGTAGTAGGTGTTACGGGACTTGGCGTTCTTTCACTTATGGATGAAAAAGAAGACCTTCTCGCAGAAACTGCAAAAGAACTCAAAGTGGCAAACGTAAACGACGTAGCAAAACGCGCATCTCAACTCCGCGAAGAAATAAAAGAAGTAAAGCGCGAACTTGAAAGCGCAAACGCGAAACTCTCGCAGGCACAACTTTCCTCGCTTATCGGAAGCGCGACAGTATGCGGTAAGGTAAGATACCTCACGGCAAAACTTGAAATGCGTCCCGATGCGGCTCGTGCAGTATGCGACAGTATCAAGTCCGACTATCCCGATATGGTTGCGGTATTCGCCGTAGTCAATGAAGGAAAACTCAACTTTGTTGCTTGTTGCGGTGCAGAAGCGGTAAAAGCAGGCGCACACGCAGGAAACATTCTCCGCGACGTAAGTGCGATAGCAGGCGGTAAGGGCGGCGGACGTCCTGATAGCGCAATGAGCGGCGGCCGTGTCCTCGACTAAGTTGCAGATGCACTCGCAGAGGTAGCGAATATACTTGCAAAACTTTAATTTAAGTAAAACAAAAAAAACTTTCTCGGCAAAGAAAGTCTTTTTTAGTAGAAAATATATCATTCCTGAACGTATTCAATAATATCGCAGATGTTGCAATTCAAGGCAGAGCATATACGATCCAAAATATAACTGTCAAAACGAACGACACGGTTTTTATAATAGCGGTCTATCGTTTGAAATTTTATATCCGTACGCTTGGCTAATTCATAGCGGGTGATGCCGCATTTTTCCAAATATTTATCTATCGTTAATCTTACCATAAAATATCACCCCTTTGATATATATTCTATCCGATATATACCTGATTGACAATTTCTCTATTTTGGTATATACTTATATATGTATATACTTAAAGGGGGGATGTTAAATGAAATTATTGGTTGCTGGTTCGCGTAGCATTACAGATTTTGATTTGTCGCCATACATTTGCGCAGACGTTGACGTTATTATAAGCGGTGGCGCAAGCGGCGTTGATGCTTTGGCGGAAAGATATGCAGATTCGCACCGCATTTCAAAATATATTGTGCGTCCGAAATATAACCTTTACGGAAGAGCCGCAGCGCTAAAGCGCAATGACGAGATGGTTGATATGGCAGATGCCGTACTAGTTGTATGGGACGGTTGCTCTAAAGGGGCAAAGCATACAATTGAGTATGCTAAAAAAAGAGAAAAACCGTTAACACTCGTACAATATCAACCGTAAAAGATTTGCTCTATAATAAAACAGGAAAGAGAATGTAAAATCCCTTTCCTGTTTTTTGTGAAAGATTTATTCTTTTGAGTAATACTGCTTACAAAATATAATGCTCTTTTGTCGCTTTCTTTTTGGTTCTTTTTTATTTCTCGCGAAAGAAAAAGAACGTAAATCCCCGTTACTTAAATCTTCTTGCGTAACCGCATTTGCGGCAGAGTTCTTCTTCGGCACGGCGGCAGTCGAAGCCGTCTTTGATTTTCTTCGCGCGAGGGGAAGAGAGGATTTCTTCTATCGGAGTGTTGAAAATATTGCCGAGGGGGATGTTGCCGTCACAGTCAAGACAGCAAGGCACGACTGTGCCGTCGCAGAGTATACCGAAATGGTCGCGCAGTCCATAGCAGAAAACTTCGTTTCCCATATCGTTGACGGATAAATCGGGCCAGTCAAAACGCTCGCCGTATTCGATATGGAGTTTGTCGCGTATTCTTATACCGCTTTTTGACTCGCGCCATTCTTCACCTGCGAATTTTTCTTTCGCCAATGATAAAACGTCTGTGTTTCGCCCACCGTCGAAGCCGCGATTCCACAAGCGGAGAATCGTAAGTATGCCTTTCTTTGATGCTTTATCTGCAAATTGGAAGCAGGAGTCTATATAGTCTTTGTGGGTTGATTTTTCACCGCTCTCAAAACTATGTAAAGAAATGTTTACTTTATAAACTCCCGAAGAAATAAGTTCTTCACTTGCGTCGGGCAGAAGTGTGCCGTTTGTGGTAATGGCACACTTGTAACCCTTCTCGCTTGCATAGGCGATAAACTCGCAGAGCATAGGATGCAAAAGCGTCTCCCCCATTACGTGAAAATAGAGATATTTCGTTGTGTCTTTTAGCGCGTCGACGATAAATTTGAATTCATCAAACGAAAGTTGTTTTGCCTTTCTTTTCGTGCCGTGGCAAAACGAACAGTTCATATTACAGATATTTCCTATTTCGAGATATACTCTTGAATACATACCGTTTCAGATTCCTTTTTGTTTCGCTGGACCTTTATTGCTTATATTTTATCATTTTACTTGCATATTTGTCAAGGCGGTATCTCACATTTGAAAAACTCGAAAAAACAAAACAACCTGAGTTTGCGTTGCAAACTCGGGTTGTTTTTCGTGGGATAAAGAAAAGTGCTAAAACCGTTCGTCAGTTCTTAAGAACACCGCATCTTTCTGTTGAAAGGGGTTTGAAGTCGGGGATTGCGCTCTGTATTTCTTTCAATGCGTCTTCAAGTAACGTGAAGTTTCCGTTCGTGAAGTCTTCGAAAAATCCTTCGTAACTTGTCGAGTGGAAGTTCTCGCCTACGTAGTCGCGCGAGGGATTGACCGTTCCGTCTTCTTCTTTGAGCGTGGGTTGGTTGAACATTACTGACGTACCGACTACCACGTTATTCTTTACAATGTTGTTTGCAGGAGAACGCAAGTAGATTTCAAGTTCGTTTCTTACGTAGCCTTCTTCTGCGCGTTCGGTTACGTGAGTTGACATCTTTTCAAGATAAACAAGCAATTCGGGGAATCGCTCTGCGAGTTTTTCTTGATTGTAATTGCGCGAGTAAGAGTTGACAAAGTTGGCGGAAAGTCCTTCCCAGCGGTAGCCGAGAGATGCTTTTCTATTGAGGTAGATTGCACTTTCGTTTATTCTGTCAACGCTTCGTCCGACCATTATATTTCCGTAGAATACGTTATAGTGTCCTGTCGAGGTGTAGCAGAAGCCCGTCGCTTTTGCGTGCTCCTTCGTTGAGGTGTCCATTATGTTGTAATAAGCGTAATTACACATATTGAGGTCATCGAAGTATACGCCGTTTCCGGGAGTGCCCCAATTGTGCAGATAGTTGTAGCGGATATGGTTTCCTATGGAATAGTAGCCGTTAGTGTATATCATTCCCGCATCGGATTCGTATTTTGAGCCGCCGTTTATGTCGTTATACTCAATTATGCACTCTGTCGACGAGAAGTTGATGCGCACGTCGTGGAGCGTATTGTGCGAAACTACGTTGCGGCATCCCGAAACGCTTATTCCACCCTGCTTCGAGTAAAGCGGTGAGTGACAGATATTGTTCTGCACCACGTTCATTTCGGGAGTGATGCTTTTTGCCGTTGATCCCGAGCCGACGTAGATCATATTTTTACCAACGCTTGATATATCGTTGTAAATTATCGCGCAGTACTTGCTTCCGGAGACAGAAATTCCGTTCTCACCGACGTTCTTCACGGTGCATCCCTGAACTATTACGTTTTCGGAATTTCCTACGTTAATGCCGTATCCGCTTGTGGAGTCTACGTTTATACCGTTAATTATAACGTTTTTCGCGTAGGATACCGTTACCGCATTTACCGTGGTTGTCGGAGTATAGGTGATATTCGCCGTGTCAAAGTTTTCCGTCTTGTAAATATAGAGGTCACCCGTCTCGTAGTCGAGATACCACTCACCTGCAGAGTCAAGCGCTTCGGGGATATTGTAGAGGTAATAGTCGTTGTGTCCTGT
>JAZOLR010000185.1:0-8838 GCA_045653255.1 Eubacteriales bacterium
ATATGTACTGACAGAAATACTCGCCGTTTATCTCTGTGCTCAACTTCCAGTCGCAAAGCGCGGAAAATTTTCCCACGATATCGCCGTACCCTGCCTTTATCATTTTTACGGGAGCATTTTTCAGCACGTCCGTATCTGCGATAATCGCCATCGGAAGTCCCGCTTTGACGGTTTCCTTCATTCCGTTCAGTATCATTGCCGCACCGTCGGAAGCATATCCGTCCATTGAAGGCGCAGTCGCAACTATTACGTATGGGATTTTTGCAAAAAACGAGACGTATTTGCACAAGTCTTGAATGACACCCGAGCCTACTCCGACAATCAAGTCTATTCCGTCAAGTTCCGCTCTCACTGTATCAATTGCGATTTCGTTCGGTATGAGGACAGTCTCACCGCTGAATATAACCTTTTTTACGGCTTTTTTGCGAAGTGCGTCTGTCACTTTGTCACCTGCCGCAGAAAAAGTGTTTTCGTCGGCAACTATCAAAATGTTTTTATTTTCTTTGCAAAGTTCTGTGAGCCTTGCAATAGCATTGTTTTCTATATACACGTATTCAATATCGCAAGAATGGTTTCTCTTGCAAGAGCAATTGCTTTTATTGAGTAAACTGTTGACGTCCATAAAACTTGTTTTCTCCTGTGCTTTCAAAATGAAGCGGATTTCTAACGTATATTATATTACTTCCTACATAAAAAGTCAACAAATACACGTGGGAAAAAACTAAATTAAAGCAAGTTATTGCAATAAAGCGCATTATATGGTACAATAAAGAAAACTGCAAAAATTCGTGGGGCGAATATACGGTTACGCAAGAGAATTGATAATAACCTAATAATCACAGTGAATTTTTTCATAAGCACCTCTCCTTTTTGTAAATAAAAAATTTTTTTCGGAAACCTATTGACAAACGCAAAAATAAGTTGTATAATACGTGACAACAAAACACAAAAGGAGAGCAGTTATGAAATTTAATCAGTTTTCATATTACTTTTTTTATTTTGCCAAGGGCTGCCCGACTTTTGTGAAATCCGAATTCTAATTATCTTCGGAAACAAAATACGGACAGTCCGCCTTCGTCGTGCTTTTTGGCACAAAGGAAAGCGGACTTTTTTATTTTCAAAAACCAAAAGAGGTACAAAACAATGCAGATGAACTTCCACAGAAAACTCCCTATCCCCCAAGAAGTAAAAAAAGAATACGCTTTGACTTCACGAATGGAAGATGTAAAGAAAGAGCGTGACGAAAATATACGCGCCGTTTTCGACGGCAGGTCAGACAAGTTTATACTCGTTATCGGGCCTTGCTCTGCCGACCACAGCGAACCTGTGCTTGAATATATCTCAAGGCTTCGCAGAGTAGAAGATCAAGTTTCCGACAAAATCATAATAATCCCCCGTATATACACAAACAAGCCGAGAACAACAGGTCAAGGTTACAAGGGTATGCTTCACCAACCCGACCCCGATGCGAAACCCGATATGTACAAGGGCATTGTTGCAATCCGTGAACTTCATCTTGCGGCATTGCGCGATTATGATTTCTCTTGTGCCGACGAGATGCTTTACCCCGAAAATTACCGTTACCTTTCGGACTTGCTCTCCTACGTCGCGGTTGGCGCGCGCTCGGTTGAAAATCAGCAACACAGACTTACCGCAAGCGGTATAGGTGCTCCCGTAGGAATGAAAAACCCGACGGGCGGAGACCTTAGTGTAATGATGAACTCAATAGTTGCGGCACAGTCAAGTCACACGTTCCTTTATCGCGGTTGGGAAGTTACAAGCGACGGCAACCCCTACGCTCACGCAATTCTGCGCGGTTACGTTGACTACACGGGCAGAAACGTTTCAAACTACCACTACGAAGACCTTCTCCGCGTAAAAGAACTCTACGAAAAATCCAATCTTGCAAATCCCTCGGTAATAGTAGATACAAACCACAACAATTCAGGCAAACAGTATCTTGAACAGATACGCATTGCAAAGGATATTGTTCATTCGAGAAACCAAAACTCCGATATAAAACGCCTTGTCAAAGGTTTGATGATAGAAAGTTACATCGAAGACGGCGCGCAAAGTGTCGGTGAGCGTGTATTCGGAAAGTCTATCACCGACCCTTGTCTCGGTTGGGAAAAGACTGAACAATTGATTTTCGATATAGCGGATAAACTTTGATAATCTGAAAAAGGATAGAAAAAATGCCTAACAAGTTAGAAAAAGCAAGAAAGATAATAAACGAAGTCGACTCTCAAATGGCGCAACTTTTCGAAAAAAGAATGAGAGCGGCAGAACTTGTCTGCGAATATAAAAAGGAATTCGGACTTCCTATACTTGATGCAAAAAGGGAAGAAGAAGTAATTGAAAAAAATTCTTCTTTAATAGAAGACGAGGTAATAAAGAATTACTATATAGATTACCAAAAGCAGTTGATGTCGCTTTCCCGCGCGTATCAGTACCGTATGCAAAGCGGATTGAAGGTAGCATATAGCGGAGTAGAAGGCGCATTCGCCCACATAGCCGCAGGAAGAATTTTTCAAAATGCCAAAAGAATTTCACACAGCGACTTCAAGGCGGCATACGACGCCGTTTTGAAGGGTGACTGCGACGTTGCGGTGCTTCCTATCGAAAACAGTTACGCAGGCGAGGTAGGGCAGACAATAGACCTTATCTTCTCCGGTGGGCTTTTCATCAACGGAATTTATGAACTCGTCATTCACCAGAATTTGCTCGGTGTACAAGGCGCGACAGTTGAAGATATCAAAAAAGTGACGAGCCATCCCCAAGCATTGAGCCAATGCCACGACTATATAGAAATGCGCGGACTTGAAGCGGAAGAGGCAAACAATACGGCAATCGCCGCCAAAACCGTTGCAGACAGAAACGACAAATCCCTCGGTGCTATCGCAAGTGTGGAAACGGCAGAAATATACGGCTTGAAAGTTATAGAAGCCAACATAAACAAAAGCGGAGAGAATACCACGCGCTTTGCCGTGCTTTCAAAAGTGAAGTCAGACTCCCCCTCGCTTACAAGTACAGTTTTGATGTTTACTGTCAAAAACGAAGCAGGCTCACTTGCAAACGCGATAGGCATTATAGGTAAGTACGGATATAATATGACCGCACTTCGCAGCCGCCCTATGAAAAAACATTCGTGGCAGTATTACTTCTACGTAGAAATAGGCGGCACAACCGATACGGAAAACGGTCAGAAAATGCTCACGGAATTGAACAAAGTCTGCGACCAACTGAAAGTCGCAGGTTGCTTTGCCCCTCATACTGAAATATAAGGTGAAGAAAATGACTATTCACATGAATTTGGAAAACGGCTCGTACGATATAGTAGTTGAGAGAGGAATACTCGAAAAAGCAGTATCTCACTTGAATTTGAATCGCCGCGTGCTCGTTGTTACAGATTCGGGCGTGCCCGAAGAATATGCGAAAACAGTAGCAAATCAATGCAAAGAGAGTGTCGTCTTCTCCTTTGAAAACGGCGAAGAATCAAAGACACTCGACACTTTCTCTCAATTGCTTTCTACGATGCTTACGCACGGATTTTCGAGAAATGACTGCGTTGTGGCGGTCGGCGGCGGTGTGGTCGGCGATATTTCGGGATTTGCCGCATCTGCTTATATGCGCGGTATTGATTTCTACAATATCCCCACAACCCTACTTTCACAGATAGATTCCTCTATCGGCGGAAAAACGGGCGTGAATTTCGGCGGTGTGAAAAATACCGTAGGCGCGTTTTATCAACCGAAAAAAGTGTTGATAGACCCCGACCTCTTGAAAACTCTGCCCTCGCGACAGATTTCAAACGGCCTTGCAGAAGCCGTCAAGGTCGCGCTCACATCGGATAAAGACCTTTTTTCCATCTTTGAAGAAAAAGACATAGAAAGCAATATAGACGAAATAATTATCCGCTCATTGCTTGTCAAAAAAGACGTCGTTGAAAAGGACGAAAAAGAATCGGGCTTGCGCCGTGTGCTTAACTTCGGTCACACGGTAGGCCACGGAATAGAAAGCACGCAAAAAGAAAAACTCTATCACGGCGAATGCGTTGCCCTCGGTATTATACCGATGTGCGACGAAAAAATCCGTCCTCGCGTTATAAAAGTTCTCGAAAAATGTAAACTTTACCGTACAATTTGCTATGATTGGGAGAAAATTGCAAAAGCCGCCTTTCATGATAAAAAGGCAGACGGCGACACGGTTTTTGTTGTAAGGGTGAATGATATAGGAACTTTTGAAATAGAAAAAGCAAAAAGTCTTGAAGTTGTAGAAAACGCAAAGAAAGTTTTGGAAGGTTTGAAGTAATGAAAAACACTTTTGGTTGCAGTGTGGCGGTAACTCTGTTTGGAGAAAGCCACGGAGAATATATCGGCGCAGTTATTGACGGACTCGCATCGGGAATTGAAATAAACGAAGAATATATTGCAAATATGCTCACACTTCGCCGTCCAAGCGGTAAAATATCTACGAAAAGACGAGAAAGAGACGAAATAAAGATAGTAAGCGGAGTGTTTAACGGTATGACGACGGGCACACCTATTACTATTCTTATTCTAAACGAAAATATAAAAAGCGAAGACTACTCCGAAATGAAAACTCTCGCCCGTCCGTCTCACGCAGATTACACGGCGGAATGTAAGTATCACGGCTATCAGGATTTCCGCGGTGGCGGCCACTTTAGCGGACGAATCACGGCGGCACTCGTTGCAGCGGGCGCTATATGTAAATATGCGTTAGAAAAGAAGAATATCTATATCGGCACTCACGTGAAAAAGTGCGCGGGTATAGTTGACAGAGACTTTCTTGACTTGAAAAAAGATATAGAAGAATTGAGCGCAAAGACCTTTGCGGTGCTTGACGATGCGAAAGCAGATGAAATGAAATCTGCCATTCTTTCTGCAGAGGAAGACGGCGACAGCGTTGGCGGTGTGCTTGAAACTGCAATAATAGGTATGCCTGCGGGCGTCGGTGAGCCGTGGTTTGACACGGTTGAAAGTATGCTCTCGCATATTATCTTTTCAATCCCTGCGGTAAAAGGTATAGAATTCGGCGCAGGCTTTGCCATTTCCGATATGCGCGGAAGCGAGGCAAACGACGCTATGAGAATTGAAGACGGCAAAGTAGTGACAGAAACGAACAACAACGGCGGTATAAACGGCGGTATTACAAACGGTATGCCGATAATATTCCGAACGGCAATAAAACCAACGCCGACAATATTCAAAGCGCAGAAAACGGTAGATTTTAAGACGATGGAAAACGAAGTCATAGAGGCGAAAGGCAGACACGACCCCGCAATAGTCCACCGCGCAAGAGTTGTTCAAGATGCGGCGGCGGCAATCGTCTTGTGCGATGTGCTTTCTATGCGATTTGGCACGGATTTTCTCAAATAATTCAGGATATAAGAAAATAAAATGAAGAAATACGGATGTATAGGCAAGAAACTGACGCACAGTTTTTCAAAAGAAATACACGCGCGTCTTGCCACCTATGAATACAAACTCATAGAACTTGAAGAAAGCGAGATACCTTCTTTCTTTCAAGAAAAGGATTTTTCTGCGATAAACGTAACAATTCCGTACAAAGAGACGGTTATCCCCTATCTTGATAATATAAGCGATATAGCGAAAAGAATAGGCGCGGTAAACACTATTGTAAACCGAGAGGGAAAACTTTACGGCTACAACACCGACTATTTTGGAATGAAATCGCTTATTGAACGCCATATTCCCGACCTCTGCGGAAAAAAAGTGCTTGTGCTTGGCACAGGCGGTACAAGTAAGACCGCGCGCGTGGTCGCTTGTGATTTGGGCGCGGCGGAAATACTTACAGTAAGCAGAAAAAAGACCGACGAATATATTTCATACGAAGACGCGCTCACACTACACACCGACGCAGATATTATAATCAACACAACCCCCGTCGGAATGTATCCCGAATGTAACGCAACCCCCATAGATATTTCCGCATTCCCGTGCCTTTCTCTCGTTATTGACGCGGTTTACAATCCCCTTTGTACAAATCTCGTGTTAGACGCAAAGGCGAAAGGAATAAAAGCCGAAGGCGGACTTTTTATGCTCGTTATGCAGGCAGTCATTGCGGTGGAAAAATTCCTCGGCGCGAAAATTGAAAAAGAAAAAGCCGAAGCCGTGTATGCAAGTGTGTATGCTGAAAAGGAAAATATAGTCCTCACGGGTATGCCGGGAAGCGGAAAAAGCACGGTAGGCAAACTCTTAAACATTGACGGATTTGAATTTTTCGATACCGACGAAGAAATAGAAAAGCGCGTTTGCTGCACTATAAAGGAATTTATAGAGAAAAACGGCGAAAATGCTTTCCGTAATATAGAAAGCGAAGTGATACGCGAAATTTCAAAGGAAAGTTGCCGTATCATTTCAACGGGCGGCGGCGCTGTTTTGAAAGAAGAAAATGTCCGCTCACTAAAACGAAACGGAAAACTGTTTTTCATTGATGCGGATATTTCTCGCCTTCAGGCGACGAGTGACAGACCTCTTTCGGATACCGAAGAAAAACTGAAAAAACTTTACAGCGACAGAATAGAAATATACAGAAAAACTGCCGACGTTATAATGCCCGACAAAAGCACCCCGAAAGAAGAAGCGGATTGCGTTTTGAAAAAACGAATGGAGTTGATATTATGAAGGCGATATTCTCGCACTCGCGCCTTACAGGTGAAATAGACGCGCCCCCCTCGAAAAGTATGGCGCACAGATACCTTATTTGCGCGGCGCTTTCAGGCGAAAAGTGTAAATTGTCGGGTGTGGATTATAGCGAAGATATACTCGCTACCATAGATTGCCTTCGCTCCCTCGGTGCAAGTGTGACTATCGACGGAGACAAAGTCGAAATAGACCCGAAAAACTTCACAAAAGTGAAAAATCCGCTCTTGGAGTGCAGAGAAAGCGGAAGTACGCTTCGCTTTTTCATTCCGCTTGCGTTGTGCCTTCGGGAAAAAGTGACCTTGCGCGGAAGTGAGCGACTTATAGAAAGACCGCTTACCGTCTACGAAGACCTT
Source organism: Eubacteriales bacterium (assembly GCA_045653255.1). Taxonomy (GTDB): domain Bacteria; phylum Bacillota; class Clostridia; order Oscillospirales; family CAG-272; genus UBA1740. Next base: position 7,043 of record JAZOLR010000185.1, read on the forward strand.
TGTAAAACGCATAATTTCTATTTTGAGAAATCGCGTAATGCCGTTACGCTTTCGGGAAATCTTACTTGCGGAAATTACAAGGTGCGAGGAGATATAAGCAGTCAGTTTATTTCGGGACTCATCTTCGCTCTTGTATATCTTGGCGGTAATTCGTCTATTGAAATACTCCCGCCCTTTGAAAGTAGGTCGTATATTGACCTTACTCTATCCGCACTTCGTGACTTTGGCGCGGACGTAAGTTTTTGCGACGAATACAAAATAGAAATAAAAAAAGCGAAAATGCATTGTTTTTCTTCTGCTATTGAGGGGGATTATTCGAATGCGGCTTTCCTTGACGCTTTCAACTTCGTTGGCGGAGAAGTGAAGATAAACAACCTCAAAGAAGACAGTTTGCAGGGTGATAAAGTTTATTCGGACTATTATAGACACCTCAAAGACGGTACGCCCACCCTTGATATTTCAAATTGCCCCGACCTCGGCCCTGTCTTGTTTGCACTTGCGGCAGATGAAAACGGCGCGACATTCAAGGGCACAGACAGACTGAAAGAAAAGGAAAGCGACCGCGGTATCGCTATGCAAAAAGAACTTCAAAAACTCGGCGGTTGCTTGATTTTTGGTGATAACGAGATTATCGTGAAGAAAAAAGAACTTTCCTATAAGGGAGAAATTCTCGACGGTCACAACGACCACAGAATAGTTATGGCGCTCTCGGTCATTCTTTCAAAAATCGGCGGCGAAATAGACGGCATAGAAGCGGTAAAGAAAAGTTATCCTCATTTCTTTGACGATATAAAATCGCTTGGTGCGAAGGTAGAATTGTTATGATAGTTGATGTAAGTAAGAAAATTTTAATAGTAGGTCTCGGTCTTCTCGGCGGAAGCTACGCAAGAGTCTTGCGACGTTTCGGCTTCCATATAAGTGCTATAACGCTCGACCAAGCCTCGATAGACTATGCGTTGAGAGAGGGAATAATAGACGAGGGTACGACAGACCTTGACGAAAAAATGATAGGCGATGCGGATCTTATCGTGTTCGCTCTTTATCCCCACGTGTTCGTCGAGTGGATAGAGAAGAATCAGCATCTTTTGAAAAGTGGCTCGCTTATCACCGACGTAACGGGTGTAAAGCAAAGTATAGTTTACAAAATACAGGATATGCTCCGTCCCGACGTCGAATTCGTTGCCGCACATCCCATGGCGGGACGTGAGGTTTCGGGAGTGGAAAACAGTACGGACAAGCTCTTTGTCGGCGCAAACTATATAGTAACTCCGACAGAAAAAAACAGTAAGGAAGGAATTGAGACCTGCATAGAGCTCGGCAGGCTTCTCGGATTTTCAAACGTGACAACTCTTTCCCCCGAAGAGCACGACGAGATGATAGGCTTCCTCTCTCAGCTTACGCACTGTATAGCGGTAACGCTCATGACCTGCAACGATAAGGAAAATATGGAAAAGTTCACGGGTGACTCCTTCCGTGACCTAACGAGAATAGCGAGAATAAACGACCTTATGTGGAGTGAGCTTTTTATAGCCAATAAGGGTGCCTTGATAGAGCAGATGAATATGTTTATCGGCAAATTCAACGAATTGAAAACAATGCTCGAAAACGAAGACGTCGACGGAATGAGAGCAATGATGCGTCATTCCACCGAGCGCAGAGCGTTGTTTGATAAAAAATAAAAAAGAGCCTTTTGCGCATAAAAAACGCAAAAGGTTTTTTATTATCGCTATTGACAATCCATTCGCTTTATGATAAAATATAACAAGTGTTATATATCAGATGCTATATTATGGAGG
>JAZOLR010000186.1:0-8048 GCA_045653255.1 Eubacteriales bacterium
TAGAATATCACTGAAGCCTTAGGGCTTCAATATCACTACGAGCAGGGCGAGTAATATCACGCTGTCGAAGACCGCATATCACTCAAAAACTATCAGGAAATGCGCACTTACTCACCACCAAAGGCGGTAGTACTAATAAAAAAGAAAGCCGATACGGAATAAAATCCATATCGGCTTTTTAACTGTCGGGGCTTCTTTATACTTCATGCAAAGCATTTTGCTAACTTTTATTTACTTTTTTAACAAACCTGACACCTGCCCATATCCCCCAGCCGATGCCGCTGAACAAAAGCAATACCGCAAAGGAAACGCCAAGAATAGCAAATCCTATTGCAGTCCAATCTGTCGACAGTCTCATCTTCACAAAAAAGAATACACCAAACGCCGCAAGTACAACCGACGGCAAAAACCTGCAAAAGAGATTTTTCACCTTGAAGCACAAGAGCAGTTGTATAGGCAAAACAACAAATAGGGCGCAAGCCACAATCAATACTGTAATTTCTATATCTCTTATCCAAACATCACCCATAAAAAAACTCCTTTGTCAAATTATCACTTGTATTTTTTGCTTTCAAAAAGAGTACGCTTTCGTTATTCCCTCTCTCGTAGGATTTTTTCGCCTACTATTCTTGCGATAAGCATCGGGCAGAGGTTGTTTGACGGCAAGAGCGCCGCATAGAGCGCGTCGCGTAGAGTTATAACGTCTTTGTCAAAAAATACGCTCTGTTTGAAGTTTCCAAGACCTGTATAACTTGCGAGCGCTTCGTTATCTTCCGCTATTATTTCGAGTTTTTCGTCAAGGTTTCCTATGTAATCAAGCGCGAGCATCGCGGTCATTATCTTTGACGTCGACGCGCCTTGGCAGACGGTGTCCGCATCTTTTTCGTAGAGAAATTCCACGCCGTCATCAGAGATTTTCGCAACGGCTACGTATTTTGCACACACTTCGCAGTCTGAATTATCTTCTCCCTTGTGCGCGAGAATTGCGGCATCGACTGCCTCTTTCGCGGCGAGGAATCTATGTTTTTCTGCGGTATTCGGCTCGTCTGCATAATAAACCGCAAACGCAAACTTTTCGCCGTCGGGAGATTCGGTTATCGCGGTGAGATTATACGCTTTACATCTTGAAAGCGTGCCTGTCTTTCCGCCTATTATCTTATATTTATCGGTGAAAATATGGCTGACGTCACTTGCAACGACGGTTGAAACGACTTTTTCCTTTCGCGGATTTTTTCCTTTTACGTCGACTTGCCACTCGGCTTTATTCCATATTCCGTCGAGCGCGGAATACTTGTACGCCTCGCTTATGCAATACACCATATCGCGCGCGGTCAGGTCGTTGTTTATACCTACGGGGTCGCGGAAAAGTGTATTTTTCATACCTATCCTTTTCGCGCGTTCATTCATCAATTCGCAAAACGCCGCGACGCATTCCGCAGGCGAATAAATAACTTTTTCGTTTGTCATTTTATCTCTCTTTTAATATTTCAAAAAATCTTTTTTCCTTTGGGGGCGAAAATTCCCGCTTCTTCAATCTTGTCGCAGAGCGCCTTTGCCATTGATGCAAAACCGAGGTCTGTCGGATGGCATCTGTCAACCGTGCCCTCGTCCTGACAGAGTGCGGTAAGTGTCGGGCCGTCTATGAGATAAACGTTTTTATCCCCACGCGCAAGTGCGTTTTCGTAGGTTGCATTGATAACCGCAAGGCGCTCCTTGTCTGACGCCGAAAGATTATACACAGGGCGCGACATCATAATTATCGGCAAGTCGGGGTTTTTCTCTCTTATAGTGAGAAACATCTTCTCGTGCGTGTCGCGAAGATGCTCTACGGTCGGCGCGTTGTGGTCATAGTCATAGACGAAAAGCGACATCGGAAGCGATGCTATATAGTCGGCGATATTCTGCTCGCCTCTCGCGCTTCCCGAAAATCCGAGATTGAGATAATCGCAGTTGAAACGGCGAGAAACAATATTCTGATAGATACTGCCGGGGCGCGAGGCGCAACCGCCCTGCGTGATTGACGAGCCGTAATAAACGACAGGCGTTTCAACGGCGTAGGGGGTAGGCGCTTCTATTTTCGCGTTTTCGTCAAGACCGATATAAAGGTCGAGAATATTACTGTAGGTCGGGAAATTTATCGTTATCTCACGCATTTGAGAACTGCCAAAATCCGCTATAGACTCATAACTCGGCTGCGCATCGTGCGGCGGCATAAATGTCTTTACGTGGCGCTCGCCTATGTACAAATCAAAACCCGCAAGTCCTGACCTCGCGCAATGCATAAAATTCGAAAGCCAACCGCACTTTGCGTGAATGGCAATATAGGGACTGTCGGTGCGGAATCTCACGCGTCCGCCTGCTGTGTTGCTGTGGAGGGCTTTCACTCCTGCGTTCACAGATTCGGCAACCGCCTCGGGCATTCTTCTGAACATTCCGCCCTCGTGTATAAGTCCGTAATACACGAACGGCGCGTCTTTTATATCGTGGAATTTTATTCCCTCTTTTTCTATTGTAGTTTCAATTTTGAAGTTTGCGTCGATTTTTTCAATACTAGGCATTGGTTCTTCCTCCTTCTGCTTTATAAGTTAATTATACCACCGAAAAAAACATTTTACAACCCTTTTAACTCAATATAGGTCTAAAATAAAAATCTTGTCTTGACTTGTACAAAGTTTTGTACTATAATATTGTATGATAAACTTGTTATACTGCGCGAATTTGCGACTTTGTTAGATTTTCTACACTTTTTCGTCCGATTCGCAAGAAAATTCTGCAAGGAAAGGGAGAAAATAGGACAAATGCAAAGTAATGTTTACATTTCACTTGCTACCGAAGACGACCTTTCAAGTCTTGTAAGAATGGAAACAGAATGTTTTTCAGATGCTTGGAGTGAAAATGCTCTGCGCTCGCAAATTTCGTCGGAATATGCGCTCACGCTTATTGCAAAAACCGACACAGGTGATGTGTGCGGATATATAAGCGGAGGACTCACCCCACCCGAAGCGGAGATATTCCGCGTGGCTACTCTGCCGCAGTACAGACGGCGCGGCATCGGACGAACGGTTTTAGATGAATTCGTCGCCCACGCAAGTAAAAAAGACTGCCGCGACTTCTTCATTGAAGTGCGAGAGTCCAACACTCCTGCGCGCACTCTTTACGCATCTTTCGGTTTTTCTGAAATCGGAAAGCGAAAAAACTACTACTCCAACCCGAAAGAAGACGCGATTCTTCTCTCGCTGACAAAATAATCCTCGGAGGAAAACAATGTATATTCTCGGAATAGAAAGTTCTTGCGACGAGACTTCTGCTTCCATAGTTGAAGCAAAAGACGGCAGACTTTACATAAAATCGAATATTATCGCCTCGCAAGTGGAAACCCACCGTCTCTACGGCGGAGTTGTACCCGAGATAGCAAGCCGCGCACACATTGAAGCAATATCGAATATCACGTACGAAGCGCTTGATACGGCAGGCATTTCCCTCTCCGACGTAGGACTTATTGCCGTCACCTCACATCCGGGACTTATCGGCGCTTTGCTTGTCGGCGTAAACTTTGCGAAGTCGCTTGCTTCGGCAAACGGCATTCCCCTTGTCGCAGTAGACCACATAAAAGGGCATATTGCGGCATCATACCTGAAAGAAGACGGCGAACCGCCGAAACCCACCTACCTTTCTCTTGTGGTATCGGGCGGTCATACGGGAATTTACCGCGTGGATTCCTACACGACTTTCTCGGTTATCGGCTCTACCCGAGACGATGCAATAGGAGAATCCTTTGACAAGATTGGCAGACTTATCGGCATTCCCTCCCCTGCGGGAGCGGGCTTTGACCGTCTTGCCGCAGAAGGTTTCGCACGCGTAGCGAAAAAGACCGAAAACGCATACGAAGAATTCGCCAAAAAGAAGATAAACCGCCAAAACGATTGGAAACTCCCCTCGCCCGCACTCGCAGGGGAAACGCTTGACTTCTCGTTTTCGGGACTCAAGACCGCGGCGATAAATCTTCTCCACAGATACGAGCAGACCGAAACGCAAATAGAGCGCGATATTTTTGCCGCCGCATACACGTACGAAGCGGTAGAGGCGGTTGCGAAAAAGGTCGAATGCGCGCTTTTGCAATATGAAAACGACGACCTTGTACTCGCAGGAGGCGTTGCCGCAAACTCTCACTTGCGCGCAAGACTTTCCTCGCTCTGCGAAAAAATGGGCAGAAAAATCCACGTCCCTCCGCTCTCGCTCTGCGGAGACAATGCCGCAATGATAGCGGCGCAGGGGTACTACGAATACCTCGCGTCAAACTTTGCCGACAGTACACTCAACGGCTCGGCGGCAGACTAAACAACAGAAAATCGTTGAAAAAAGTCAATATTTTCAATGTTTCGGTATGTTGAAAACTATGTTGAAAACATTGAAAATCTTTTCACTAAAACGACAATTATCAACATTTTAGCCGTTTTTTAGCATAAAAACTGTTGAAAACTATGTTGAAAATGTAGATAACCTATAAAATTCGGACATTGTCCAAAACAAAAGACAGCAAGAAATACAATGAAAAAGAGGACTTAACTTTGGAACGCATTGACAAAATTAAAGGAACCTTTGGAAAGCATAAGAAAAAAGAAATAACTCGCGAGGACGTCTCTTTGGCGGTTATCCGCAGACTTCCGCGTTATCACAGATACCTCGGTGAACTTCTGCGCGAGAATCATCTGCGCATCAGTTCCGCAGAACTTTCCGAACTTATGGGCGTTACTGCATCGCAGATTCGCCAAGACCTCAACTGCTTTGGCGGTTTCGGTCAGCAGGGTTACGGCTATAACGTGAAATATCTCTACGGCAAAATAAGCGAACTTCTCGGCGTGAACGAGGGCTACAACGCAATAGTTATCGGCGCGGGAAATCTCGGCCGTGCGCTTGTTTCAAGCCATATGTTCGAGCGCAGAGGCGTCTGCCGTCTCGCTATGTTCGACGTTGACGAGAAACTTATCGGCACGCAGGTCGCAGGTATACCCATACTCTCGGTAGCCGATCTTGTAAACTTCTGCCGCGAAAACCACGTCAGTATAGGCGTACTCACAACACCGAAAGAGGAGGCGTACAAGATGGCGCACCTCCTCGCAGAATCGGGCGTAACGGGACTCTGGAACTTCTCCAATATGGAACTGAAACTCCCCGACTTCCCCGACGTGACAATACAGAACATACACCTCGGCGACTCGCTTATGACACTTTGCTATCAGATGGCATCCAAGAAATCGGGAGAAAACTGATATGGCAGAGAAAATAGGCTATTACTTTAAAAACGTTGCCGACCTTTCTCTTGTTGATACTCCTGCCTTTGCCGATGCTTCGGCAGAGGACTTGCGCGTACTTCTCGCGCTTATATTGTGCGATTGCGATATTTCGCGAAAAGAATTGCAAGAGCGCGCCTTGTGCGATGCGGAAACCGTGACAGGCGCACTTCAATACTGGCGCGGCGCAGGCGTTCTCGCAAAAGGCAAAAAGGTAAAAGAAACGGCAATAGGAGAAAAAGAAGAAGAAAAAGAAGAAGAAAAAGAAGAAACAAAAGCAAAAACCGAAGACTCCCCCGCAGAGAAAAAGAAAAAAAATATCGAGTCCCCCGACAAGTTTTCACATACCCCCTCGGACAAACTCGCGCGTGAGATTGACCGCGACCACCTACAGACGCTTATCGAAGCGTGTCAACAGACCGTCGGAAAAACCCTTTCCACGTCTGATATTAACATAATCGTCGGTATGCACCGCGAACTTTCCCTTGACGGAGACTACATAATCACGCTCATTTCATATTGCTTTGAAAACGAACGCCGTTCACTCAAATACGTTGAAAAAATGGCGTTTGTGTTGACAGGACAAGGCATCGTCACAGAAGAAGACCTCGTTCAGTATATTGACGACCGCCGCCGTTTTGCCACGTTTGAATGGCAGTTGAAGAAAAAGTTCGGTATGGGCAACCGCGACTTCACGAAAAAACAAGAATCACTTGTTCATAAGTGGGAAAAGGAATACGACTATCCGATAGACGTTATCACAATGGCGTTTGATATAACCGTCGACAGTATCAACAAAGCAGACTTCAGTTATATGGACGCAATACTTTCGAAGTGGCACGCGGCAGGATGCCGCACCGAAGCCGACGTCACCGCATTCACCGAAAAGGAAGCGGCAAAAAGAAAGACGTCGCAAAACGCACAGACAGAGAAAAAGACCGAACAAAAATCCAAAAACAGCACCGTCGGCAACAGTAGTTTCGACACCGACGATTTCTTCAACCGCGCACTTGAACGCAGTTATAAGAAATAATTAGCGTTCTGAAAGGGAAAAACCGTTTAGTCTTCCCATACACAGTTACTTTAGAAATCTATCAGGCTTTTCTTTGCCTACTTTCTTTTCCCTCAAATTTCAACCGACATTATATTTTTTACTCTATAAATTCAACAGGCTTTTCTTTGCCTACTTTCTTTCCCCCTCAAATTTCAACCGACACTATATTATCTTTACTCTATAAATTCAACAGGCTTTTCTTTGCCTAATTTCTTTTCCCCTCAAATTTCAACCGACATTATATTATCTTTACTCTATAAATTCAACAGGCTTTTCTTTGCCTACTTTCTTTTCCCCTGAAAAGAAAGTAGGGGAGAAAACTTCCCACAAGGAGAAAAAAATGGGATACAACGTAGCAAACTACCGAAAAATACGCGAAGAATACGAACAGAAACGTCTCAAAGCAGAGGCAAAGGCAGACGAGCGCAGAAACTATCTGCATTCCGTCTCCCGCGAGGCGAAAGAACTCGACCGCGCTATGTCCGAGATAGGTCTGCGCATCTTCAAGACGGGATGCGAGGGCGGCGCAAACGTGAAAGAACGCATCGCCGCTATTCAAAACGAGTACGAGCAGATGCACTCCGCAAAACGCGTGCTTCTCAAAACGCGCGGTCTTCCCGAAGACTACACTGACGTCAAATACGACTGCCCCGACTGCAAGGACACGGGATTCATCGACACAAAGATGTGTCTGTGTATGAAACGCGCGCTTGTAATGGAGGGTTTTCGCTCGTCGGGACTCGGCACACTCATTGAGCGTCAGAACTTCGACAACTTCTCGCTTTCCTACTATGACGGAGACGACCTCGCGAGAATGCAACGCAACCTCGCCGCAGTAAAGGACTATGCGGAAAACTTCTCGGAAAATTCGGGCAATCTTCTGCTTATGGGCGGTACAGGTCTCGGCAAAACCCACCTCTCCACCGCAATGGCGAAGTGCATAATTGAAAACGGAAACGACGTAGTATACGAAAGCGCACAGAACATAATAGGCGATTTTGAAACCGACCGTTTCAGACACGGCTACGACCGTCAAGACGAACTTTTGTCAGAGAAATACTTCGAATGCGACCTTCTTATAATAGACGACCTCGGCGTTGAAGTAATTAACTCTTTCTCTATTTCTTGCTTATACAATCTCTTAAACACACGCATAAACAAACGCCGTCCCACCGTTATAAGCACGAATATGAATCCTCAAATAATGCGTTCACGCTATGACGACAGAATTACAAGCCGCTTGCTCGGCGAATTTTCCGTGCTTCTCTTCTCGGGCACGGACATCCGTTCAAAGAAATAACAAAAACAAGTTTTCTTATATAATAAATATCCCCCCGTAAAAATGATATGCACCCCAAAAAGTGTCTAACTTTTGGGTTCACTTCAAAACGGGGGGATATTTTACAATACGAAGCACAACGCCTATTCCCGAAAAATACCTTATTTATTTTTCTATGTATCGGCATAGCCTCTATTGAAGCACGCCACTATGGCGGTTTTTTCGTCTTACAAAAAAGAACCCCAACGGATTTATTTTTCCGACGGGGTTCTTTTTGTGTTTTATTTAAGTATTTTTATCACTTTGCGATAGATTCAAGCGTTGACTTGAGGTAACTGTATTCACAGTCCTCTGCCGCCTTCGCAAGTTCTTCTTTATCGCGGATGCTAAGTTTGTCTAAAAGGTCGGGCGAACCGTTGATTAT
>JAZOLR010000187.1:0-9689 GCA_045653255.1 Eubacteriales bacterium
TCTGATATACGAAGTAGTTAAGCCAATTGGAATAAATGAGATTTGCGTGGGCGCGCCAAGTAACAAGAGGGGGATTGTCGGGATTGTTGTTCGGGAAATAGTTTTCGGGAACTGATATCTCCTTTCCCTGCGATACGTCACGGAAATACTCTTTCGCGAGAGTTTCGGGATCGTATTCGGAATGTCCTGTGATGAATATACGTCTACCGTCTTTTGAGGCGATTGCATATATTCCCGCTTTCTGCGATACGGAAAGCACCTGCAAATCGGGGTGGGCATATACTGCCGCTTCATCGAGCGCCGTATGGCGAGAATGAGGAACGAAGAAAGTATCGTCGAATCCACGGAACAACATTGATTTTCTATCAAGAACTATATGTTCGAATACTCCGAACATTTTGTTCGGCAGAGGTGTTTTTTCTATACCGTAGTGATAATAAAGTCCTGCTTGAGCACCCCAGCATATATGGAAGGTGCTGTGGAGATGCTTTTTACTCCCCTCCATTATCTCGCAGAGTTCTTCCCAATATTCAACGTCTTCAAAGGGCATCTGCTCTACGGGTGCGCCCGTTATAATAAGACCGTCAAACTTTCTGTGCTTTATTTCGTCAAAAGTGTTATAGAATTGGAGCAAGTGTTGTTGTGAAGTATTCTTCGATTTGTGCGTTTTTGTATGAAGGAGAGTCAACTCAACCTGCAAAGGAGTATTTCCAAGCAAGCGAGAAAGTTGCGTCTCCGTATCTATTTTCGTGGGCATAAGATTCATAAGAAGAATTTGAAGCGGACGGATATCCTGCGTCTGCGCACGTGTTTCCGTCATAACGAAAATGTTTTCTTCTGTCAAAATCTTTGTAGCCGGTAATTCATTCGGTATACGAATAGGCATTGTTTTTCACTACCTTTCTTTTGGTACTTCTGATGCAAAAACAGTAGTGACCTATTTTTGCGTTACATTATATATTCTCAAGTGCATTTGCAATATCTGCAATGAGGTCGTCTGCGTTTTCTATACCGCAAGAGAATCTTACAAGGTCGGGAGATACTCCTGCTGCAACAAGTTCTTCATCAGACATCTGACGGTGTGTAGCACTTGCAGGATGCAAGCAACAACTGCGTGCGTCTGCTACGTGTGTTTCAATAGCCGCTATGCGAAGTCCTTTCATAAACGCTTCTGCTGCTTCTCTACCGCCCTTTACACCGAAACTTACAACACCGCAAGTTCCCTTGGGCATATACTTCATAGCAAGTGCGTAATCGGGGTCGGAAGGAAGCGAGGGGAATCTAACCCACGTAATTTTTTCGTGGCTTTCAAGGAATTTCGCAACTGCGAGAGCATTCTCATAATGGCGTTGTATACGGAGATGCAAACTTTCAAGACCGAGATTGAGAATAAATGCGCTCTGGGGCGCAGGAGTAGAACCAAAATCACGCATAAGTTGTGCCGTTGCCTTGGTGATAAATGCGCCTTCTTTTCCAAAACGTTCTGCATAAGTTATGCCGTGATAACTGTCATCGGGTGTGCAAAGTCCGGGGAATTTATCTGCGTGAGCCATCCAATCGAACTTTCCGCTATCTACAATGCATCCACCGACTGCCGCACCGTGACCGTCCATATACTTGGTGGTCGAGTGAGTAACTATATCTGCGCCCCATTCAAAAGGACGGCAATGTACGGGAGTTGCAAAAGTGTTGTCTATTATAAGCGGTACGCCGTGTGCGTGTGCCGCATCTGCAAACTTCTCTATATCAAGAACGGAAAGCGCGGGGTTTGCGATAGTTTCGCCGAATACCGCCTTTGTGTTGGGGCGAAATGCCGCTTCAAGTTCTTCCTTTGAGCAATTGGGAGAAACGAAAGTAAAGTCGATTCCCATCTTCTTCATTGTTACTGCAAAGAGGTTGAAAGTACCGCCGTATATAGTGGAACTTGAAACAACGTGGTCGCCGCAGTTTGCAATATTGAACACTGCGTAGAAGTTAGCCGCCTGACCTGACGAGGTAAGCATTGCCGCAGTACCTCCCTCAAGTTCGCAAATCTTACGTGCGACGGTGTCACACGTGGGGTTCTGCAATCTTGAATAGAAATAACCCGAAGCCTCAAGGTCAAAGAGTTTCGCCATATCGGTACTTGTATCATATTTAAAAGTAGTGCTCTGTATTATCGGTATCTGACGGGGCTCGCCGTTTTTGGGTGTATATCCGCCCTGTACACATACTGTTTCTATCTTATGATTGTTCATTTCGTATTCCTTTCTTTTAAGAACATTATACTGATTTGATGCTATTCAAACATTATATTCCATTTTATCATACATTTACGTTATAGTCAAGAAATATATTTCATTTTCTTTTGATAAATACAGTTTTTTAAATAGTTTTTACGATTTTTTATTTTTTTCTGAAAGGTATTGACAAATCCATTCTAACGTGTTAGAATATGTATACTAACGCATTAGAATGGAGGATGAAAATGACACCTAAGATTTTTGAAAGTGAGTACCGCTTCTGCCTTATACTGTGGGAAAACGAGCCGATAAGCAGCAGACGGCTATCGGAAATATGCAATGAGGCACTCGGTTGGTCAAAGACAACAACCTACACAGTAATAAAACGACTGTGCGACAGGGGTGTGATAAAGAACGAAAAAACAGTAGTATCTTCTCTCATCTCAAAGGAAGAAGTGCAGATGGCAGAAATAGACGAGCTTGTTGAAAAGAAATTTGAAGGCTCTGTGCCTGCTTTTATTGCCGCTTTCGCAAAAAGAAAGAATCTTTCTCAAGAGGAAATCGAGAGCATTCGCCGCATTATTGAAAAGTGAGGTGATATTTGTGGATACTTTATTTTTAAAGCTTCTTAACATAAGTATAACGGCAACCTACATAATTCTTGCCGTTATAGCGCTTCGTTTAATATTCCGAAAAATACCGAAAAAAATCTTTTGCGCGCTATGGGGAATCGTTGGATTGCGGCTTGTTCTTCCCTTTTCTCTTAAGAGCGTATTAAGTCTTGTACCGAGTGCGGAAACTGTGCCTTTGGATATTATATATCAAAAGCGCCCCGAAATAAATTCGGGTATTCCCTTTATAAACGATACTCTCAACCCTATAATAACTTACAGCTTTGCTCCCGACGAGCTCACAAGCGCAAATCCGTTGCAAATATGGAGCTTCATAGCATCATACGTCTGGCTTTTCGGTGTTGCTTTTATGCTTATTTATATGATAGCAAGCTATATATCACTTCGTTCAAGAATGAAAACCGCAACAATTTACGAAGATAATATATGGCAGAGCGAACGCACCGACACACCCTTTGTACTTGGAATAATAAAACCGAGAATATATATTCCCTACGGTATTGAAAAAAGCGATATATCTTACGTTATTGCTCACGAAAAAGCGCATATAAGGCGAAAAGATACCTTTTACAAGCCTTTAGCTTTTATTTTGCTTTCGTTTTACTGGTTTAATCCATTAATGTGGGTAGCGTATATACTGCTCTCACGGGATATAGAAGCCGCGTGTGACGAAAAGGTGATAAGCAGTTTTGATGAAAGTGAAAAAAAGGCATACTCCTACGCTTTACTGAATTGCGGAACAAAGCCAAAAAGAATATCAGCATGTCCGCTTGCCTTTGGCGAGGTCGGACTCAAGACACGGATAAAGGGCGTAATGAGCTATAAAAAACCTACTTTATGGATAATCATTCTCGCGCTTATTGCTTCGCTCGTTCTGGCGGTTTGCTTTCTCACCGATCCTATAAATGAAAAAAGCAACGATAGTATAAGAGGAAACACGTATTCAATAGTAAGTACAGAATACGCAAGTAAGGACTACGAAGCAGATGCTTTGACCGGTTTCGTTATATCCGAAAAGAACGAGCTTGGTCTTATCTGCAATATAAAGCCTGAGTTTTATCTTACTTTATCAATCACGATGACACGACCGTTTGACGATTCACATCTAAACGTATTCAAGCCTACAAAAGAGAATTTCGACGTGTTATTTGACGGCAGATATTTCACAGAAGGTCTTTCCGAGGAAAAATTAAGGAAAGAAAACAAAGATGCCTGGATAACGAAGGGGGCGTGCGGAGAAGGTATTGCAGACACATACATACTTCTCTCTCAGGAAAACGGTGATATGTATATAGTAGCCTCCTCGGACGGTGAAGCCAATTTCGTATTTGCCCTTGCAAAGTCCGCTTCTCTTTTTGACACAAGCGATATATCCTACGCAGAGATAAACAACAACGTACAAAACAAAGTGACAAACGGATCGGTGATAATAAGCTGGTGCGAATACTACGTTGGAAGCGAAGACTGCGCAAGTGAATTTATGAAATATGCACTTGACAGTAAGTATCTTGCTTACGGAAGTATACGTCCGCTTCCCGCGCTGGAGATCAACAGTCTCGGTGAATTGCAAGCATTTTTGGAAAGTCACGAGGGTAAGCTTGACCTTGAAAGCACGGAGTACTACAAATATACCGACGGAAAAACCGCGCCTTTTGGGCTTGCTGTAAAAATGTGGGATGAAAATTTCTTCTCACGTTCAAAGCTCGTATTCGTTTGCATCTCATCCTTGGATGGATACAGATATCAAATCGAGTCGCTTGGGATAAGTGACGAGGAATTCCGCGCAAACGTAGCTGAAATAGGATACTACGGCGAAAGCGACAAGCGCGCAAACTGGATAATTGCAATCGAAATGAGCAAGACCATCCCTGCGGCAAGCAAAGAAAGATATGAGGCGATAACCGTTTCGGGAGCAGATAAATTCGTATATGAGTCTGTTGACGGATACCTAACCCTGAATCCTTATTTTATACTTGATGGAGAAAACTTCGGACTTTCGTTTTCTTCATACAGCAGCTATTATATGACGGGCTCTGTCAAGCGAGAAGAAAATGAAATTATCCTTCAAGGCGAAGACGGAAGCAGGTACGTATTCGAAAAGTCGGGAGATAACTATATTTTCATAGCTCAAAAATCCTCCGAGGTCCCTTCTCTTAAATGGGACGAAAACGCATCGCCAGAACCGTGTTTTCCTGACGGAGCGGTTTTCGTATTCCAAAAAAAGCTGATTTTCCCCTCACTTCCCGACTAAAGCAAAAACAGTATTTACTTTTTCGATTTTTAGTGTTACAATAAGCGTATAGCATTTAATAAAACCAAAAGGAGACTTTTATGCTTACTGTTGAACTTGCGCAAAAACTGTTAAAAGAGACCACAACGGAAGAACATCTTTTTTTGCATGCGAAAAACGTAATGGTTGCGATGGGAGGACTTGCCGAGCATTTCGGCGAGGATAAGGAGCATTGGATGGCGGTGGGACTTCTTCATGATTACGACTATGAGCAGTACCCCGAAGAGCATTTGAAGCATACAGAAGAGCCTTTGCTTGCGGCGGGGGTTTCGTCGGAGGACGTGCGTGCGATACTCGCACACGGCTACGGACACACAAACGACGTAGAGCCTGTAACCAATCTTGAAAAAAGTCTTTTCACCGTTGATGAATTGACCGGTATCATTCAAGCGGCGGCAAGAATGAGACCGCTCGGAATCACCGATATGGAGCTTTCAAGCTTTATGAAAAAGTTCAAGGATAAAAAATTCGCCGCAAAGTGCTCAAGAGAGATCATACTCTCGGGATGCGAGATGCTCGGAATGGATATACGAGACGTATCTCTTATATGTATAAACGCAATGAAAGAGCATGCAGACGAATTGGGAATAGGCCCAAAGGAATAAAAAAACAACACCTCTTTTAAGCTAACAAGGCCTTAAAAGAGGTGTTTTCCTTATTTGTTTTCTGGCAGTTCTGTTTTTAACAACATCCTCAAGAGACGTATAATAGCCGCAACCGAGGGAGTCGAGTTTTTCTTTTACGAAGTCGTAAGCGAATGTAATCGTGTTGTCGGAATGGGTGTCCGAATTTATGATAACTCGCTTATTTTCGTTTTTTATGCGCTCTATTATGAAATCCGCAGGATAGGGTTGCGTGCGGTAGCCTCTGTGCATTGCGCCTGTGTTAATCTCAAAAGTCACGGGAGTTGCGAGTAATTTGTCGCACGCGGAAAGTGCAATTTCTCTATACTTTTCGTCCGTTTCGGAGAAGGATTCTCCCATTTCGTTATATTTGGAGACAAGGTCAAAATGGGCTATTATATCGCATTTCGTCTTTCTGTAAAGGTCTGCGACGAGCGTGTAGTAATCTTTCGCATACGCTAAAAAGTCGCCGCCGTAGTACTTATTCAGTTGTGCTATCTGGTCTTCTTTCGTGCCACCGTCAACAGAGAGACGGTCGCCGTCCTTCACTACTGTATGCACTGCGCCTATTACGTAGTCGAAATCATCGGTCGGAAACTCGCAGAAATAGTCATATTCTATACCAAGATAGATTTTTATGTCGTTTTTGTACTTTTCTTTTAGACGGAGAATTTCTTTTTTGTATTCTTCCAATCTCCCGAGATTCGGTATGCACCATTCCTCGTCTCCCGCACTATAACCGTGTCCTGAAAAACCGATTTCGCGGCAACCGAGTTTTATTGCGACGAGCACCATTTCTTCGGGAGTATTTTTACCGTCGCAGAATTTGGTGTGGGAATGGTATGTTGACAGTGTCATTTTGTCATTTTCTCCTGCTTAACCTTGTGGTCTATTATATGTCTCGATGCAAGTTCACGCTTTACGTCTTCTACGGTAATTCCCATTTGTACCATAAGTACCATTGCGTGATATGCAAGGTCGGCAAGTTCGTAGATTGTTTCTTTTTTGTCGTCTGCTTTACCTGCTATTATTACTTCGGTACACTCTTCACCGACTTTTTTCAAAATTTTGTCTATTCCTTTGTCGAAAAGATAGGTGGTATAAGAACCTTCGGGGCGTTCTTCCTTTCTTCCAATGAGAAGGTCGTAAAGTCCTTCTACTGTGAAATTGGGAAGTTCTTCGCTTGCGTATACGGGTTTCGTAAAGCAGGATTCCGTTCCTGTATGACAAGCGGGGCCGTCCTTCTCTACCACTACCGTGAGTGCGTCATTGTCGCAATCTGCCGTAATGGAAACAACGTGCTGATAGTTTCCGCTTGTTTCGCCCTTTAACCAAAGTTCATTTCTGCTTCTGCTATAAAAGCACGTAAGCCCTTTTTCCATAGTTATTTTGAGGCTTTCTTTATTCATATATGCAAGGGTAAGCACCTCGCGAGTTATGGAATCGACTACGATCGCAGGGATAAGTCCTTTTTCGTCAAATTTAAGTTCATCAATATTTATCATAGTAACCACCTTACAGTCTTACGGTTATACCGTTATTTTTAAGTTCTTTTTTCAAATCGGGAATGGCAATTTCTCCAAAATGGAATACCGAAGCGGCAAGACCTGCATCAATGTCGGGAATTTCTTTGAACAAGTCAATGAAGTCCTGAACACTTCCTGCGCCACCCGATGCTATTACGGGCACGTTTACCGCTTCTCTTACCGCGCGGAGCATTTCAATATCGAAACCTTTTTTCACACCGTCGGTATCAATAGAGTTCACGACAACTTCGCCTGCTCCGAGAGCGACGCATTTTTTTATCCACGGGATAGCGGACATTCCCGTATCTATTCTTCCGCCCTTCGCAAATACGTGAAAATCGCCGTCCACTCGCTTTATATCAACTGAGATAACCACGCATTGATTTCCGTATTTTTGCGCGGCTTCTGCAATGAGTTCGGGATTTTTTATAGCGCCTGAATTGACGCTGACTTTATCTGCGCCGCATTTCAACACGCGGTCAAAGTCCTCTATTGTGTTTATGCCTCCGCCAACGGTCAGGGGAATGAATATCGTTTTTGCAACGGTTGTGAGTATGTCTGTAAACAATGCTCTTCCCTCGGCAGATGCGGTGATATCATAGAAAACGAGTTCATCAGCACCGCTATCGGAATAGAACTTCGAAAGTTTTTCGGGAGATGAAACGTCGGCAAGTCCAAGGAAGTTTACGCCTTTTACTACTCTGCCGTCCTTGACGTCAAGGCAAGGGATTATTCTTTTCGTTATCATTTCGCAACCTCCAAAGCATTTTTTAGGTCTATTGCGCCTATATAGTATGCTTTTCCGATTATAGCGCCGTAGATATTCAATTTCTTCAATTCTTCTATATCGCTTATGCTTGATACTCCGCCAGAGGCTATAATGTCAACGGAATATTTCTTTGAAAGTTCCGAATACATCTGTAAATTCGTTCCTCTCATTGCGCCGTCTTTCGATATGTCTGTGCAGATTACGGTTTTTACACCTATCTTCTGCATTTTCATAAAGAAGTCGTCAAGGGTGTACTGAGATTTTTCAACCCAACCTTTAATTGCTATATATCCGTCTTTTACGTCTGCGCCAACTGCTATTTTCTCGCCGTATTTTTCTACGGCTGTAACAAGAAATTCTTCATCTGTAACTGCGGCTGTACCGAGAATTACTCTGCCAACGCCGACGGACAAATATTTTTCTACTGTTTCAATATTGCGAATTCCGCCGCCTATTTCCACGAAAAGCGACGTATTTTTCGCAACTGCGGCAACTGTTTCTATATTCGGTGTCGTGCCGTCTTTTGCACCTTCAAGGTCTACCATATGTATATAGCGCGCACCTTTGCTTTCAAATTCTTTTGCTACTTCTAAGGGATTTTCGTTATAGACTGTCATTTGCGCATAATCGCCTTTATAAAGTCTTACCGCTTTACCCTCGTATAAATCTATTGCGGGAAATATGTTCATTTTTGATTTTTCCTTTTTAGTTTACCATTCGCAGAATGCTTTCAAGATAGAAAGTCCGACGTCTGCGCTCTTTTCGGGGTGGAATTGTGCGCCTGCGACGTTGTCTTTTGCAACTGCGGCGGTTATTTCTCTGCCGTATTCTGCCGTTGCAATCACACTTTCGTCACAGTCTGTTGCATAGTAAGAATGCACGAAATATACACAGTCGCCGTCTTTTAGATATTTGAATATGGGATGCTCCTTTTTGAATATAAGGGCATTCCAACCTATATGCGGAATTTTGAGATTTTCGGGAATTTTACCTTCCATTGAAATGACGTTTCCCGATATAAGTCCAAGACCTTCGTGCTCGCCGTATTCAAAACTTTTATCAAAAAGCAACTGCATACCGAGGCATATGCCGAGGATTTTCTTGCCTTTTTTTGCTTCTTCTGCGACTATTTTATCAAGTCCTGTGGCGTGAAGTTTTTCTATCGCGTCACCGAATGCGCCGACGCCGGGAAGAATTATTCTGTCGCTGTTTCTTATTTCTTCAACGTCTGACGTTACGCGCGCATCGACGCCTATTGCAGAAAGAGAGGAACAAAGCGAGAAAAGATTTCCCACTCCGTAATCAATTATTGCAACCACTTATATCACTCCTTTTGTAGAAGGAATGATATCCTTTTTCTTTTCGTCTATTGCGGTCGCTTTCGCAAGTGTGCGAGCAAACGCTTTGAAGATACCTTCGATTATGTGGTGCGAGTTTGTACCTGCGAGTTTTCTTATATGAAGGGTTACGCGTGCGCTTCTTGTGAATGCATAGAAAAATTCGCTGCAAAGTTCAGTATCAAAATCGCCAACCTTATATGCAGGGATTGCGACGTCGAAGCCGAGGTAGTCTCTGCCCGAAATATCAAGCGCGCACATTATAAGCGTTTCATCCATAGGAAGAATTA
>JAZOLR010000188.1:0-13795 GCA_045653255.1 Eubacteriales bacterium
TTTCGGTAAATATAAGTTCAGTACCGTCTTTGTATAAAATGTCACCAATGTCGAAAAATGAAGGCGATATACCTATACTTTCTCCGCCTTTTGCGGTTATCCCTCTGGCTACCGCGCCCATAAGGCCGCGCGCGCCGCCGCCGAAAACAAGCGTGTGTCCGCGTTCTGCCATTTTCTTGCCGAGCAGTTCGGTTTCTTTGAAATATATTTCTTCTATATCGTTACTTGATGCGCCAAATACACAAATTTTCATTTGAAACGTCCTTCTTTATAATATATAACAGTATATCACATATAAAAAAGGTTTTCAATATAGTTTTTGAAATTGTCTGTTTCAAAACGCAGTTTTTCGACAACTTTTTGCATTTTGATTTGGGTTTGTGGCTTGTCAAAGATTAGTATTTTTGTTGCATCTGCTATATCTGATTTGCAGATAATAAAATCGTCGCTGTCTATCCCTATTTCTCGCGATACTCGCAAAACGTTATAATACATATCCAAGCATTTGGTGTCATACGGTATTAAGATGTGAGGCGTAAGAAGTGCAAGAGATAAAACCATCGTATGAAGTCTCATTCCAATGGAAAACTCGGCATTTTCTAACAGTTTTTCGAATTCGTCAAGTGATACGTTACGTAACACTTTTGAATTCTTGCATTTTTTTGCAACGTCGAAAGTGATTTTTTCATCTTTTTTCTGATGCATAGAGATAAATAAAGGATAAAGGCCGCTTTTGATGCAAAAATCGTTTATTTCTTTTGTAAGTTTATTTATTAACTTATTTCTTTCGGCTTTTGGCTCTCTTATGGTTATTAAAAAATACTTTTCTTTTTGCAGTTTGCTTGTGTTTGTTGTGCTTTCCAGAAAAACCAGGTCGCTTGACAAAAATACTTTGTTAAAAATTTCAATATTCTTCAGGCGTATTAGATCGTTTTCGGTTCTTGAAAATATCCCTTCGCATAGAGATAATACTTCGTGTGCAAATTCTTTTGCCCATTTTCCTTTCAATTCGCCAATTCCGCTTGAAAATAGTATGCATTTGTTGTTATATCTTTTCGCTATTTTAAGCAACAATCCATAATACAAAAGGGAACGGTTGCTTGTCTGATTTTGCAACAAGTTTCCACCACCGAGAAGAAAAATATTGCTCTTTCTTAGGCTTCTTGCTATCTGCCACGGATTATATCTGTAAATTGAGTTGGTTTTGTAGTTGTTTTTTGCCTCTTTTGGCTTTGAAGACATAACGGTTACGTTTGAAATGTTTGCGTTTTTTAATATACGCACCGCGTTTTTTAGTGTGAGTTCATCTCCAGTATTTCCGTATCCATAGTAACCGCATATAATTACGTTTGGTTGTAATGCTTTCTTATATATTTCAATAGCATCGTCTGCCATTTTTTCGCTTGAATAGTTTTTTAGGATGAAATCTCTGTTTTGTTTTCCTTTTTCTATCAATTCTTCTTTTTCAAGAGATAACAAAGATAAAAGGTCGTTTAATAGAGTTGCGTCGCTTAATTTTGCCTCGCCCCTGCAACAAAAATTTGACAAAATTTCTTTGTTTGCATTTTTAGGTGTGAAAATTCCGCTATACCCCTCGTCACCCGATAGAACAACAGGGCACTCGCACGACATTGCTTCCAAAGCCGCCCTCGAAACGCCGACGAAAATGTCGCAGTCTTGTAAACAATTTTGAATATCGGTTCTTTTTCCCAAAAGTTTTACTATCGTCTCGTTGCACTTTTCGTTTGATTTTTTTGCCTCGTTTTGAAGTTCTGTATATTGATCTCCTTCGCCTATTATAATTATTTCAACATCTTTGTGTTTTTTGTATATATACGGTGTTATTTTTACAAGCGAAAAAGCAGTAGCGGCGCGCCCTTTGTCTATTCTGCTGACGCAGTATATTCTTGTTTTGTTGTCTGTATTTAGTGACTTTTTTGAAAACGTTGTTGTATCTATTCCGTTTTTGGTTACACTTATATTTTCCGCTTTTATTTTGTAATTTTCACTTAAATAGTTTTTTATGTCTTCACTGACGGCTAAAGTATAATTGCCCCATCGAGAAAAACGTTTTTTTAACGGCGCTAACGAAAATACCCAATGCGCAGTTGTGACGAAAGGGATAGAGAGTGTACTACATATATTTTCGCATAGCAGCGAGGAGAGCCTTGCATGAGAGTGCACGACGTCAAATTTTTTGTCAGAAATTAGTTTTTTTAATTTTCTGTACGACGATGCCAAAACGTATGGATTTTTTGAACTTAAATTTATCTTATAGTGAGGAATGCCACGTATATTTAGTTCCTTTACGTATTCGCCGCCTGCCGATGCTACCGCAACTGTGACGCCTTTTTTTGACAATGCGCGGCACAGTTCTAATATGTGCGTTTCTGCGCCTCCAATATCAAATGATGCGGTTACCATAAGAATTTTCATAAATTTCCTCACAAAAAGTAAAAACCCCCTGAAGCAAGTAAAATGTAACTGCATATTACTTGACATTCAGGGGGGGATTGTGTATAATTCAATTGTGCGAATAATTACACTAAAGCGGCGTCGCTATCTTCGTCGATTTTTGCTTCAGATGCGGCGAGTTGCTCATGGTATGCGTTTATTACCGCGCTCTCAAATTCCGCTCTGAACTGTGCGTTTATGGGGTGCGCGATGTCTCTATAAGAACCGTCCGAGTTCTTTTTGGAGGGCATTACGATGAAATACTTTTCTCTTGCGTAAATTACTTTAATGTCATGAACTGCGAAAGCATCATCAAATGTCGCGGATACCACTGCCTTCATTGGACCTTCATCAAAAAATTTTCTAATTTTGATATCTGTGATTTGCATAACATATCCTTTCATCAAATGATATAAATTTCTTATAGTTTTTAGATACTTACAGTATTATCCTTTAGAATTATTAATAACATTTGTTTATGAACAATAATAATTTGTTAATAGTACTCTTAAATGTTTACCTTTTCTTTTTAAAATATTAATATTGAGGTGATTTTGTGTCAATAAAAAATACTAATTTTTCAAGCAAAGAAATAGAAAAAATGCTTAAAAATAAAAATTCCGTTTACTTCATTGGCATTGGCGGCGTGAGTATGTCCTGCCTTGCAATAATGACACAAAAACTTGGATTCCGCGTGGGCGGTTCCGACAGAGTGGAGTCTGCGACTTCAAAACAGTTGGAAAACAAAAATATAGTTGTGAATTATAACCATTCCCCTGATAACATTATTGCCTATGACGTTATCGTTTATACGGTGGCTATAAGTGAAAATAATGAAGAATACGTCAATGCTCAAAAAATGGGCAAACCTTGTATTTCTCGCGCCGATTTTCTCGGTTTTCTTATGACACATTATAAAAATAGAATAGGCGTTTCAGGAATGCACGGAAAAAGTACGACTTCTTCTATGCTCGCAGAGGTGTTTTTGAGTGCTGAATTAGATCCTACTATTCTTCTTGGCGCGGAATTGCCTTCTATAAAGGGATGTTATAAAGACGGAGGGAATAACCATTTTGTATTCGAGGCGTGCGAGTACATGGATTCATTTTTATCTTTTACTCCCACTCTTGAAGTAATTTTGAATATTGAACTTGATCATACTGATTATTTTCCCAGTCTTTCTGCGGTAAAACGTTCTTTTGAAAAATATTTGAACATTCCAACAGTATCTTGTGCGGTTTTGAATTTTGATGACGAAAACGTTATAGAAGTTTCGAAATCTTTTTACGGTAAGACTATAACTTACGGAATAAAAAACAAAAACGTTGATTTTTACGCGGACAATATTTCTTTTGAAAACGGAAATCCAACCTTTGACTTGTATCACAAAGGAAAAAAAGAGGGAAGTTTGACTCTCTCCGTGTCGGGAATACATAACGTTTCTAACGCTTTGGCGGTTTGCGCCGTCGCGTATGAATTCGGTATTCCGTTTGAAACTGTGAAAAAAGGTCTGCTTACCTTTTTGGGCGCGAAACGCAGAATGGAATATAAAGGAAGCATAAACGATGTTGCCTATTACGAAGATTATGCGCATCATCCCACGGAAATAAAAGCGACTATTTCTTCTGCGAAAAACTTTTCGCGCGGTGATATTTGGTGTATATTCCAATCCCACACGTATTCAAGGACCGCAGAACTTTTTGACGATTTCGTCGATGCGCTTAAAAACGCAGACAGACTTGTTTCGCTTGATATATATGCCGCAAGAGAAACGGATACGAAAGGTGTCAGCGGAGAATTGATAGCAGAAAAAGTCGGCAAAACTGCAGTTTATTCTGGTAGTTTTGAAAACGCAGCAAAGTACGTAAAGGAAAATGCAAAAGAAAACGATATGGTAATAGTGATGGGGGCGGGTGACGTCTTCCACGTGTTTGATTATTTATCGTTTTAAAAGGACGAATTATGAAAAACAACACAATAAAGCAAGGCAGAAAACAAAACTTCAACAAGAAACAAGTTCCGCCTACAAAGAAAAACGAAGAGAAAAAGTTAATAGAAATAGAGGTCGATAAGTTAAATATCGACCTTTGTGGCGTTACTATAATAAACGACAAGCCGCGCTTGGTCAAAAATGCCTTGCCGTATGAAATTATAGAAGCAGAAGAAGAATACTGTGAAGGTGTAGGCAAGATATACAATCCCGTCAGAATTATTGAGCCTTCAGAGTTTCGTGTAAAACCGAAGTGCAAAAGTTATGAAACCTGTGGAAACTGCAATCTTCTTCATATGCAATATGAACGTCAATGCAAAGAAAAAGTTATAATGCTCAAAAAATATCTTCGCAATGTGTGCGATGTGTTTATTGATGACTGCGTTCGTTCACCCGATACCGAATGGCGAAACAAAGTTCATTTGGCATTTGCTAAAAGAGGCAACAGAGTAATTCTCGGTTTTATAAATGAACAAACGCACAAGGTTGTTGAAATTTCCGAGTGTAAAATGCACGGAGAATGGTTTTCGTTACTTGTAAAAATGCTTGCATCGTGGGCGCAGAATGAAAAAATAGAACCGTACGTGCCTGAAAAACGCGCAGGTATTTTGCGTTTTTCCGTGGCGAGAAAAATAGGCGATGCTATTATGTTGACCGTTGTTGCAACAGAAAATATAAGCAAAGACAAGTTTGCTTCGCTTTACAAATCTTTGTCGGATAACTTCAAGGGCGTTTCGCTTTATTTAAATATAAACACTATGAAAAATAGCGTAGTCTTTTCTGATAATTTCATCCATATTGACGGAAATGAAAAGTTAGACGGAGAATTGCTCGGTGTGAAATATTCAGTAAGTCCGCGTTCATTCCTTCAAACGAACGAATACATAACCGAAAAGATTTATTCCAAGATTACAAGTTTGATAAAGACATCTCCTTGCAATACCGTTATTGACTTATATAGCGGAATAGGAATTACAAGTATGCTTTTTGCAAAGACGGGCAAAGACGTCATCAGCATTGAGACAGTGAAAGACGCAGTCGAAGATGCAAAAGCACTTGCAGAAAAGAACGGTCTCAAAGGTAAAATTAAAATGCTTTGTGGAGATTGTAAGGATGTTCTGCCGACGGTTAAGACGAGAAATAAAACGATTTTCTTTGTTGATCCGCCAAGAAAAGGTCTTGGATTTTCAGTTTGTCGCGATATAATCAATTTTGCGCCTCAAAAGATAATTTATCTTTCGTGCAGTCCTGAAAGTCTCGCAGAAGACCTTGCAGTTTTTACTCGCAAAGGTTATAACATATCTTCGGTAACTCCTTACGATATGTTCCCGAATACAAAACACGTTGAGACTCTTGTATGTCTTGACAGGAGAATTAGATGAACAGCAAGGAATTGAAAGAGCAGGATTTTGTATGTCCTGTATATAAGAAGTGCGGCGCGTGTCAACTTGACGTGTGCTATCCTCGACAGTTAGGATATAAAATGCGTATAATGCGCGAATTGCTTGCAAGATACGGAAGAGTTGAACAAATCGTAGGCATGGAAAATCCTATGCATTACAGATGCAAGATTTCCGCTGCATTCGGATTCACGCGCAACAAAGTGATTACAGGTGTTTGGCAGTCTTCTGGCGGAAAAGTTATTCAAGTTGAAAACTGCGCAATTGAAGATGAACGCGCTATTCCAATAGTTAATGCCATTCGCGTTCTTCTGCCTAAATTTAAGTTGCGTACTTATGATGAAATAAGCCGTCAGGGATTTCTTCGTTTCGTTACTGTGCGAATAGGAAAACACACGGGCGAAATCTTGGTCGCTCTTGGAACGGGTAGCGGCAACTATCCTCAACTTGAAGGTTTTACAAAAGCATTGATAGAGAGATGCCCTGAAATTACTACGCTTGTGCGTTGCGTGAGCGTAGGTAAACTCAATTTGTTGCTTGGCAATGAAGAAACTGTGCTTTATGGCAAGGGTTATATAGTAGACAAACTTTGCGATTGTGATTTTCAGATTTCCGCTCGTTCTTTCTTCCAGGTTAATCCTACTCAGACCGAGAAACTTTACTCCCTTGCGGTTGAACTTGCCGATTTGGAGGGGACTGAAACCGTTATAGATGCTTATTGCGGTGTTGGAACTATTGGAATTATTGCCTCTTCAAAAGCGAAAAACGTTATCTCGGTCGAACTCAACGGCGATGCGGTAAAAAATGCAAAAACAAACGTCAAGATAAACGGAATTAAAAACGTTCAAGTCTTTTGCGGTGATGCAGGCGAATTCATGACGGAAATGGCGTTGAACGGAGAACAAGTAGACGCGGTATTTACTGATCCGCCGAGAGCGGGTTGTAGCAGAGAATTTTTAATCTCGCTTTTGAAACTGTCGCCTAAAAAGATAGTTTACATTTCCTGCAATCCCGAAACTCAAGCGCGTGATCTTCGTGTTTTGACAAAAAACGGATACAAAGTTAACAAGATTCAACCTGTAGATATGTTTCCGTATACAAGACACGTTGAAAGTATCGTTTGTCTTTCAAAAATAACAAAAAAGGAAACAAGTGAATAACAAGAGATTGATTTATGTGTTTTTTATCACCTTATAAAATGGAAGACGCGAGTAAAATTCTTTCGTGGATAAACGATGAAAAAGTTCTCAAAATGTGGAGCACAGATGAGTTTTCTAATTTCCCAATTTCGGTAGATGAACTTAATTCTGCGTATCTAAAAGAAAACGAAAACTTTTTTCCATTCGTCTTTTATGACGGAAGCGAACTCGTTGGACACTTGACTTTGCGTATTAAAAATAATTCTGCGCGCTTTGCTCATGTTATTGTAGACACTTCAAAAAGGGGAAAGGGATACGGTGCAAAAATGCTTTCCGCCGCACTTTCGTTTGTGTTTGAAGATGTTCACACGCCCGAAGTAACTATCGGAGTTTATGAGAAAAACGTAGGCGCATACGCGTGTTATACCAAATTAGGTTTTGTTCCCATGCACGAAGAAAATGACGTTTATTACACTTTCTTCCAAGAAAAATGGCGTTTTATCCAACTTAAAATGACGGCAGAAGATTATTTTAAAGCAAGCAACTAAAAAGAGTATTACAAAAAATGAATAAAACCGCCGAGAGTAACTGTTTGGTCGCTCTCGGCGGTTTGGTTTTGTATTTAACAAGATATTATGCGATTTGTATTTTTTTTGATTGGCTTATTTCCTTGATTCGTTTTTCAAAACAATATATATTTGGAATATATTATTTTCACAAGAGAACATAACGTTTCCGTCGTGTTTTTCAACGAGATTCTTTATGCTCAAAATTCCGAATCCGTGATAATCGGTATCTGTTTTAGTGGTTTTCAAATTGTCAATATCAATATCGGTTGGCGCTTTGTTTTTCACAACAATAATTGTTTGGTTGTTGTGTAACTTGATTGTAAGAGAAACTTTTCTATCATTCGGTTCTTTTATTTTATCGGCTGCTTCAATAGCATTATCTAATGCATTGCCCAATATTATAGCAAAGTCAATTTCAGACATTTGTATATTTTTGAGTTCATTGTGATAGAAGTTTATCGTTATTCCTTTGCTTTGCGCTAATTGATTTTTTGAATTGACGACCGT
Organism: Eubacteriales bacterium; assembly: GCA_045653255.1. Taxonomy (GTDB): domain Bacteria; phylum Bacillota; class Clostridia; order Oscillospirales; family CAG-272; genus UBA1740. Next base: position 8,060 of record JAZOLR010000188.1, read on the forward strand.
GCCTATTACACCTATGGGAGAAGATTCGTTATAAGGCGATTTCAGCACGTCGCATTGTTCTTTCAAAGAGTTCAATACCGAATCAATGTTGTTTTGTTCAATTTCGGATATAATGCCTAACAAGAAATTTTTGTGGTCGTGGTGAATTTTTAATACGTTTTGATTGTGATTCAACAACTGTTTATATTGCTCTGATTGTGAATCAATCAATTTTTTAGCAAATGAAAGTTGATTTTCTTTTTCAATGTCTTCGTATATATGCTCTAATATGTCAAGGACAAGAATGTTTGAGAAAATCAGAAATACGTAACATAGCAAAGCAGGGAGCGTAGAAGTATTTTTTGTCGCAGGGATTGCCATAAAATAATAGTATTGCAATAACAGTATAACGATTGTTGAGCAAGGAATGGAAATTATAATAGGTAATTTCTTGAGTGAGCCGGAGAATAAAATCTTTTTCTTTTTTATGCGCATAAAAAAGATTATTAAATACATTATGAATTTGGATATAAGAAGTCCCATTATAAAGAATGGACCTTCAACTGCCGTTTGCGTATTTATAGAAAACACTACGGATAAAAGCGCTGTGGTGAGTATTTCCGCCACAACGCCTAAAGCATAACTCAGAAACGAAAGCAGAATAGAGTTGTACCATTTGTTTTTGTACAATTGAGATGTTATTAAAGTTATAGCGAAAAGAAAAGCAGTATTGATAATTTTGTTTTCAACAAATATCAAGACAAGAGAAAAACAAACGATTATAGCCAAGATTAACGGAAAATGTATTGCTTTGTTAAATCTCCGTTGAGAAAACGTATTAAAAAACAGTAGAAAGATGTATACCATCAAAGTGGCGTTTACAATATTCAAAATTATATCTATCATAATTTACATAAACCTCGCTGCATATTTGGCATAAGCCATTAAAACTTCGTTTTTCTTGCGTACACTCATCATAACGGTGCGCTTGTCGTCCAAAACTACGGAGAAGTCTTTAAACTCAAACACTTTATCAAAGTTTACAATATAACCTTGATGAACTTGATAAAATCCTAAATCCGATAGCGCCTCGTACGCGGAAGAAAGTTTTGCAACGGTCTCTACTGTCCTATCTTTCAAGTGATATATAACGTGTTTTTTACAACATTCTATGTAATATATGTCTCTTATTGGAATTCGGTAGGTTTGATTTCTGACTTTGACTATATGGTATTGATGTTGAATTTGATATTTACAAAACGCCTTTTCCAAAACAGAAAAAACTTTTTCTTTTGTGCAAGGTTTGAGGATGTAGTGAAGAGCCTCGCAGTCGAAGGCTTCAATGGCAAATTGCGGATAACCGGTTGTGAAAACTATAATAGTATTTTTTGACAGTGATTTGATTTTTTTACCGAGCGTTATTCCGTTAAGTTCGGGCATTTCAACATCCAAGAAAAGTATATCAAAATCGGCGGTATTGTTTTCGTATTTATTGAGTAATTCTGCGCTGCTAGTGAAAATATCTATAACCGAATCGGGCAAAATCGGACTTTGAGAGCATATCTCATATAAATGTTTCGCATCCGCCAAAGAATCATCGCATATCGCTATTTTCATAAAATCCCCCTTTTGCAGATATATTATATTTTATCACATTTTGGGGAAAAAGTAAATTCCAATTTTTGACGAATAGGCATTTTAAAACAACGAATGAGCACGTTTCGTTGACATCGGAAATTTTTAATTTAAAATGAAATTGGAAGGTTGTTTAAAAATACAAAAGATTTTAGAATTGAAAAAAATTAACACTGGAGTTAACTAAAGACGGTGGACAGGAAACAAGGGTGCAATTTATGAAGTGAAGGTTGTGTATTTTTTTATCTTTTACTGTGGCTTTTATAGTTTCTTTATGTATTTATCTGAATTTTTTCAAAATGTCATTTAAAACTATTTTAACTTTTATAATTTTGTTTTCGTTTTTATATTTTTGCGTTGGCGCGACAGGGAAAAGCAGGAAAAAATTAAAAGAATACGAAGAAAAACTAACGCATTCAACTTTTGACAAAAAAGATTACAAAAGTGTATTGTGGAATTTTATAACGTTATTATCTCCTACGTATTTTGCAGTTTTTTTAGTTTCCTTTATACCATTGTACTCTTACGAAGTTTGGTTTGCAGTTGTATTTCCTTGTGTTATTATAAATTGCGTTGCTTTTTTTCATACGTTAGAAGAGTATTATTGGATTCCGTTCAAAAAAACTCTGATTCTTGCATTTGTAATTATAAATGCTTTGGTTTATATTTTGGGTTCTTTGACGTTTTATGTTTTATTTTGATATAATAAATTTAGTTAGGGTAACTATCACCGAGAGCAACTGTAATAGTGCTCTCGGTGATAACTTTAAATATGCTAAATTATAATTTCCGATATTCCGATGGGCTGACACCAACCGTCTTTTTGAAAAAACGGCTAAAGTAAAACGGATCATTGAACCCGCATTGCTCTGCGATATTTTGAATCGAGAGATTTGTCATTTTCAGTAAATTCATTGCATGGGATAATCGATAGTTTTGTCTGTATTCATTTGGAGTCATCCCATAAATAGACTTGAACGAACGAATAAAGTGTTCAGAAGAAACGTTATACAGTTCAGCTATCGACTTGATGCTCGTGTTTACGCTCAAGTTTTCAAGTTCTTGTATTGCTTTGGGATAAAATTTGCAACTTCGCCCACCGTCAAAAAGTGAAAAGAATGAAAAGAGAAGTGACACCGCATAGTTAGATGCTTCTTCAACACACCCGCAAAGTTCAGCCGTTAGTAATGTTAAAATCTCATCCTTTTTGCGTTTGTTTTCGTTAGTTCCGTTTACGCCTTTTGATATTTTACTGTGTAAAAGCAGTTCCGGTACCTTGTTCCCCGTAAAATGAACCCAATAGTAAAGACTGCTCTCCATTTGCTTGTATGTATATGTTTGTGGCTCGTTGGGCATAAAAAGATAAGCCTCGCCATTTTTGACAACTATGCCGTTGTCACAAATTTCACCGTTTTCTACGTACAGAAGGTGATAGTCCGTACGCGGCTCGGTTCGGCTTGTATAGATGTTTTGCGGTATATTACGGTAATAGCCAAAATTATTTATATATAGCCAATCCTTATTCCCATAATCCTGATCGTAATTCAAATATCGTCTGAAAAAGAATGATTGCATAGTTTCTCCTTGCAATATAGTACATTGATTTGTTTGTATTATAGCACAAATAATCACTTTTGTCCATATATTTTGCTTTTTCTGTATGTTTTTTATAAAAGAAATATGATATAATTTTCTCAAATTGCGTTGTAAGGAGTTCTGAAATGAGAGAGCAAATTAATTTAAATAGTAATTGGCTATTTCACAAGGGAGATATACGATATGCGCTACAAAGAAGAAAAGGCGTCGTATATGACGAGGCAAAAACCGAAAGGGCTTTGCGCGGTCCTGCTAGCCGAAAGTACGACACCTCGTACTTATCTGCCGATGGATGGGAAACGGTAGACCTTCCGCACGACTATGTAATATATGAATCTCCCGACCCCGAAGGTAACGAGGGGCTTGGCTTTTATCCATATCATAATGCTTGGTATATTAAAAAATTCCGTCTTGAAAAAGAGGATGAAAACAAAAGAATTTCACTCTTTTTTGAAGGTGCTGCAACACAAGTTACGGTCTATGTCAACGGATGCCTGATGAAGCATAATTTTTGCGGTTACACGGAATTTGAAGTTGATATCACCGACATCGCCGATTTTGATGCCGAAAACACGGTTTCAGTTTACGTAAATACCGAAAATCACGAAGGCTGGTGGTATGAGGGTGGCGGTATATACCGTAACGTATGGCTTGTAAAAACTGAACTTGTGTGCGTTGATCTTTACGGCGTTTACATAAAGCCGCAAAAACAAACTGAAACACTTTGGAGCGCGCCCATAGAGGTAAGTGTGCGCAATGATAACTTTGACGGTAAGAGAGTAAAACTTGAATGCGAGATTTTGGACGAAGCGGGAACGGCTGTTGCCACGGCTACTTGCAGTGGTAATGTTTCGCGAAAAGATAAAAAAACCTTCACGTTGGTAACGCAGATAGATTCGCCAAAACTCTGGTCGCCCAACTCAACTTGCCTTTATACTGTAAGAACTCACGTATTTGTTGGGAAACGTGAACTTGACGTATATGACGTAAGATTTGGCTTCAGGACGATTTATGCCGATCCGCTACGCGGACTTTTTATAAACGGAAAGCATTATAAGATCCGCGGTCTTTGCGGTCATGCTGATTGCGGTCTTACCGGAAAAGCGGTGCCCGACAATATTCACCGTTACAAGGTCAAGTTGATGCGTGAAATGGGTGCTAACGGCTATCGAACTACACATTATCCGCAAGCAACGGCTTTGATGGATGCGTTAGATGAAAACGGATTTATTGTAATGGACGAAGTGCGTTGGTTTGAGAGCACTGAGGAAAGCAAGCAACAATTGGAAATGCTTATAAAGCGTGACCGAAACAGACCTTCTGTTGTTTTTTGGTCTATCGGAAACGAGGAGAATTTTCACGTAACTGACAAAGGTCGGAGAATTGCAGAAAGTCTTTACTCTTTCATAAAGAAGTTAGATGATAGCAGATACGTGATGACGGCAATATGTGTATCTCCCGAAAAAGCCACAGTGTGTGACGTGCTTGACGTCATAGGAATTAATTACAATTGGGGTGCATACGACACGCTTCACGAAAAATATCCCCACAAGCCAATGCTATCGTCAGAAAACTGTGCCACGGGTACAACTCGAGGATGGTATCTTGATGATAATTCCCAAAAAGGATTTATCAACGCATACGACCATGATACAAACAACCTTTTCAGAAGCCGTGAATATACGTGGAAGTACATTGCTCAACGTGAATGGATGATGGGCGGTTACCAATGGATCGCATTTGAGCACAGAGGGGAAGCAGTCTGGCCGCGTCTTTGCTCGCAAAGCGGTGCTATTGACCTTTTCTTACAGAAAAAGGATGCGTTCTGGCAGAACAAGTCGCACTGGACGGACGAGCCTATGGTGCATCTGTTGCCTCATTGGAATTGGCGTGGACTTGAAGGGGAAGTTATCCGAGTGATTGCTTACACGAACACTGAACGCTTGGAGTTGTTCCTGAACGGCAAATCTCTCGGTGTTCGCGATATTGAAAAATACGGTCACGGCGAATGGCTTGTAGAATATGCCCCCGGAAATTTGGAGGTCAGAGCCTACGATGGAGAACGCATTGTCGCAAGCGATGCACGCGTTACCTCAAAAGAGGCACGCAAACTTGTTTTAAAACTTGATACTGAAGATGTAATAGCCAACGGAAAAGACATTGCAGTTTTTACGTGCTATGCCGTTGACGAGGATGGAAACGAGGTTTATGATGCAAATCCCACAATCACGTTTACCGCAAATTCACTTGGTAATATTTATTCAACAGGTTCCGATATTGCAGACCACACGAGTATTTTTCTGCCGACACGTAGAATGCGTGCAGGACGCGCCACTGTGGCAGTAAAGTTGGGAACAACTCACGGTAAACTAAAACTTTACGCAGAAAGTTACGGATTGGAAACCGGCGTCGTTACTGTAGATATATAATTTCATTTGTACATTTGTATCGCCGTATTGCGCAAAGAGGGGTTTTGCCAACCTCAGCATCTACAAAATGAAAAAAGCACTCCGACTGGAGTGCTTT
>JAZOLR010000189.1:0-2689 GCA_045653255.1 Eubacteriales bacterium
AAAAAGGTCCACTTAGGAAAAGTGAACTTTTTTGAATAAATTAAAATATTACGACTCCAACTGTTTTCCTAAGAAAGTTGCGGCGGTTTGAATTAGTTTGCATTCGAGTTCATCTGAAATTTTGTTTTCGCTTCCTTCGTCAAAGTGAAGAACTGAACAAACGCATCCAATGGTGTCTCCGTCTGCTATAATAGGCATGGCACAACTGACGTAGTGTGAGCCTCCATCGTCTATTACGGAAATCTTTTCGCCGTCGGATTTTCGCGAGTACAAACTTCTGCTTTCTATCACTCTTTCAAGTTCTGCCGAAACTTTTTTGTCGAGATATTCTTTTTTGGAAACTCCTGCTACTGATATTATAGCATCTCTGTCACAAATGATAACTGCCATGGAACATGTCTTGTGTAACGTTTCTGCATACTGTGCCGCGAATCCTGCGAGTTCTCCTATAGGAGAATACTTTTTAAATATTACTTCCCCTTCTCTATCCGTATATATTTCAAGAGGGTCGCCCTCGCGGATACGCATTGTTCTTCTTATTTCTTTTGGTATAACTACACGACCGAGGTCGTCAATTCTTCTAACTATGCCTGTTGCTTTCATTGTATATAAAAATCTCCTTATTTTACAGATTTGTGCTGTTAGTATCTGCAAAATAAGGGGAATTATACTGAACTATTTACTTTTTGAGGAATATATGATATAATTATTATAATCTGTAAGACACAGTATTAAAACTTCAACTTGAACTTGCGAGGCTAAATATGTCCCCTAAAAATGATGTGTTTTTTTGGAAAAAGAAGGAGTTTGTCTCCTTTTTACTTAGTATTCTTGTTTTTTTCATTCATTCTAATTTTGCGCCTACTATTATTGGTGACGGTTTAATTTCCGTTGTTAATCATAAGGTGTCTTACTTTTTCTCCGACTCTATTACTCGGTTTGCTGTGCCTATGTTTTTTGCGATGTCGGGGGTAACTTTTTTCATAAATTATGATAATAAAAAATACGTATCCAAAATAAGAAACCGTTTGTTTACTTTGGTTATTCCTTATCTGCTTTGGAATACTATATGGATGCTTTGGGAAATCTTCACTTCTCATTCCTTCCTCGCGAGATTTTCTGAAAACAATGTGCCTCATCCTTTGACTTTGGCGAGTATATTGAAAGGTATATTTTTCTACGATTGTAATATTCCGTTTTGGTTTATATTTGACTTGATTATATTTTCTTTAGCGGCGCCTATCGTATTTTTGATTATTAAAAACAAATACGTTGGTATAATTTCTGTTATAACCTTGTCTATAGTATCGTTGTTTGGAATATATTTGCCAATGAGTGTATTCTATTACCCTATGGCTATTGTTTTCTATTTAATGGGCGCGATTATAGGTTATCATTTCTTTGAGTATGCTTGCAAGAAATCAACTAAAATACTTCAAATTTCTTCCCTTGTTTTTCTTTTGGCATATATTCTTTCTAAGAATATAGCCCCAAGAGAAATGCATATTGATAACTATTTAATTCAAGTTGTAGTATATACTGCTGCTGCGTTTTCTTTGTGGAATGTTGTGGATATTTTTATTGAAAGAATTAAAATAAGCGGATTCTATCGCCGTTCCTTTGCCATTTATGCAATGCATCTTCCCATGGCAATAGTTATACTCAAAATTCTTGATTTTTGCACTCCTCAGAATGAATGGCTTGAAATTCCAAAATTTATAATTATGATTGTTACAACACTCTTGATTATTAATTTTGTGTGTGCTTTTCTTGAGAAGTTTTTGCCTGGAATTTATTCAACGCTTATGGGAAACCGTACAAAAAAATAAAAAGCAGTAAATAAAATATTAAAAAGCGGAGTGAAATTCACTCCGCTTTTTATATACAGTTTTGTATAATCACTTTGTATCTGCGGCATTTTTTTCTTTTTCAAGCAAGTTGTCAAGCATAACTGCAGGCATAGGTTTGTAATAGTAAAAACCTTGAAGCAGGTCGCACCCTGCCTTGATTGCGGCTTCTTCTTGCTCTTTTGTCTCTACGCCTTCGCAGAGTGTCTTAAAGCCAATGCTTTGGGCCATACGTACAATGTTTTCAAGTATGATATAACCGTTTTCTGTGACGGCGTTCTGCGTGATATGGCTATCAATTTTTACTATGGAAATATCAAGGTTCTGAAGGTCTCCAAACGTTGTATATCCGCTTCCAAAGTCATCAAGGAGTATTGAAATCCCCTTTTCTTTGAGAGTTGACAGATTTTCCATCATTTGTTTATTTGCTTCTGCTGAAATGTTTTTATCCTCAAGGACTTCCACTGCGAGGCAGGAAGAATTTAACTCGTATTTCTCTGCAATACTAAGTATTTTTTCAGCGAATTCGGGTTCACAAAGTGTAGCTCTTGAGAAATTGATAGTGTATTTATACCCTTCTCTTTGCTTTTTGTCGTTGGAAATCCACTTGCAATTTTTTTCGAATATGTAATAATCAAATTTATTATTGAGGCCAACGGAGTCCACCGCAGATAAAAAACTTCCGGGTTGAAGAATTCCCGAACTTGAAGAGTTAAGACGAGACAAAACTTCTGCGCCGATAATTTCTTTTGTTTTTGCATCTAGAACGGGTTGATATACAAGGAAGAATCGGTTGTTGTCTATTTCGCTTTCTATATTGTTTTCAATTTCAATCTTCTTTT
>JAZOLR010000190.1:0-13048 GCA_045653255.1 Eubacteriales bacterium
ACCGCATTCTGCAGAAATACGCCGACACCTGCCGCGCCTATACAAGCGCAACAACCGTAGTAACTGAAATCGGGCAGAAATTGAAAACCACCTACAGACGAGCCTCTCTTGCCGGGCGTAAGAGGACTGTAACTGTCGAAAGGAAGTCTTGTCGGGATAATATCAACGTCGGGATATTGCTTATAGTGGGATTTACATTCGCTGTTTTCTGTGTTGAGAGCACCAAGATAAGCATTGTAGAAAGCCTTTTCTATAATATCCGCATAAATTGAGTCTTTCGTGAGCGTAAGCAAACGCGCAAAGAATTTCATAAGCGTTACGGTTACGCAGGTTTCCTGCATTCCGCCCTCGCATTTTACCGTTTGACGTGTGCGAGTGTGGTCAAACAATTCGTGCGCCATTCCCGAGCAACCAATTATGGAAATCTCCGAATCAATTACTGCACGCGCATAATTCAAAACTGCCGTTTTGTATTTTTCGATACCCGTCAATTCATAGTATTCAAGCAATCCTTCAAAGCAGGAAGTCATCTCGTAAGCCTTTGAAACACCGTATTGATAGGGATATATCTTGTTTTCGTAAGCCAACTCAAACACGTTTATATTTTTCGTGCCGCCTCTTTCTACTATGTAGGTGCAGAAATCAAAATACCGTTTTTCTTTCGTAAGGCGGTAAAGTCTCGCCATAGGCTCAAGTATTGACGAAGAATTAAGACCAAACCAACTGCGAGAAGCACGCGTGATGTCTTTTTTGTCAGGACCGATATTCATAAGAATATGGTCTGCCGCACGAGAAATGAAAGCGATTATATCCTCTTTCAAATCGTCATCATCGCATATATCAAGATAATATTCAAGCGCGAGAATTACGTATTTGCGCCCCCATAAGTCCCAAGCGTCAAACTCGGTTTCTTTGCTATATGAGGAAATTCTTCCGTCATCTTCCATTACCGTGAGCATATCGCGCACAGATGAAGTAAGTATTTTATACAGTTTTTCGTCTTTCGTGTAATCACAGACCAAAACCGCGCCGCGCATCATCTTGCCCCAATACTCACCGCGCCATCCGTTGTTTTCTCCGTCAATCTGCGAGCGATATAAATCGACAAACTTTGCCCACAATACTTCATCATATAAATATTCATTCTGCAAAAATTTTGCCGCACCGTCGGCAACGCCTGAAAATTTCAAGGACTTTTTTGCTCTTAGTTTCATATAACCCCTCGCATATATTTATTTTTTGCTCTTACAGTTTAACAAAAAAGTGCAATCAAGTCAAGCGATATGCGTAAATAATAATTCATTTGTAATTAAAAAACTTCATACTTTTTTTGCAATATAAGCACCGTTTTACCTCTTTTTGCTCACAAATCCAAGGAAATTTTTTACATATATGCATTTATTTGTGTAAAAATAATGCCTTTTCCTACGGTTTTGCATAATGTTGGAAATCCTTCCATACTTTGTGCTTTGAATTATTTCTTTTCCTGTGTTAGAATATTTTCATAACAGGAAAGGAGAAAAGAAATGAAGAAAAAGTTATCTTTTATCGCTTTGTTTCTATTCGTTTGCGCTATGCTTTTTGCCACGGGCATTTCGGCAGACGCAATAGACTTGAATGCGGTAACGCAGGTAAAAGACGTCACCGCCTCCCGATATCCGTCGGTTGACGTGAGAGTGGGCACGGCGCAGTTGCAAGTCCCCGCAAGAATGATAAACTCGACAACCTACGTATCACTCAAATATTTTTGCGAGGCGCTTTCATATTGCAAAGTGAGTTTCAATTCGTCTACAAGAACGGCAACGGTAAGTTCCGATAATATGTACATAACCGCCACAAACGGTGCAAATTACATAGTAGCAAACGGCAGATATCTCTGGACAGACAACGCAGTAGTCATTCTTGATGACGGAAGAATATACGTTCCCGTCAGAATAATAGCGAAAGCGTACGGCGTTAGCGTGAATTGGCACGCAGAAACGCGAAGCGTCACTGTAACGGGCGCGGTGAAACCTATCTTGTCAGGCGACAAATTCTATGACAGCGACAAGGTATATTGGCTCTCGCGTATCATTTCCGCAGAGAGTCGAGGAGAACCGCTTCTCGGACAGATAGCAGTCGGAAACGTAGTCCTCAACAGAGTTGCAAGCAAGAACTATCCGAACACCATATACGGCGTAATATTTGACCGCCGCTACGGAGTTCAGTTCACCCCCGTTGCAAACGGAACTATCTACAACACGCCCTATTATCTCTCGGTAATAGCCGCGAAAATTTGTCTCGAGGGCGAAACGGTGTCCGACAAGGTCATCTACTTCTTAGAACCCTCACTGTCCACAAGTTTTTGGATAGTAGAGAATTGCACCTTTGCATTTGAAATAGGATGCCACGACTTCTACTATTAAAGATTGGCTAAAAGGATTGGCGTATTTTGTCATAACCAAAAGCAAAATCCTAATCCTTTGCGTTTGGGTACATCCCTATCCGACGGAAAAGAGAAAATCTTTTCCGTCGGATTTTCTTTTACCCCTTGAAAAAAAGAAATTTTTGTTTTATAATGTATCTATCAAAACAAAAAAGAAACGAGGAAACGGTAATGGTATACAATCTCAAAGTAGCGGGTATAGAAAGAGACCTGCCCCTTTGCCCCTTGAATGACAAACTTTATATAGGCGCATTCGTACTTTTCGGAGACGTTGAACTCACGGAAAAATGCGCGAAAGCACTCTGCGAAAAAGCACCCGAGCACGATATTATGATAACCGCAGAATCAAAGGGAATACCGCTTATATATGAAATGGCAAGACAGATGGGCGTTAATAAATACGTCCTCGCACGCAAGGCGAAAAAACTCTATATGGAAGACATCATCACATACGACGTTGATTCCATCACCACAGCGAAAAGACAGACGCTCTACCTTGACGGTAAGGATGCAGAGTATATGAAGGGCAAAAAAGTCCTCATCGTAGACGACGTTATAAGTACAGGCGAATCTCTTCGCGCACTTGAATACATAGTAAAAGCCGCAGGCGGAGAAATAGTCGGAAAAATGGCTATTCTCGCAGAAGGCGATGCCACCGAGCGCGACGACATCATCTTTCTTGAAAAACTCCCCCTTTTCGACACAAACGGCAATCCCATATAATGCTATCACATAAAAGAAAAAGTGTCTTCCGCCGAAGACACTTTTTTGTTTTTTTATTTTACGGTTTTCTCTTTTTACTGAATGTGACGAATTTTGTGAAAAAGTAGTTGCCGAGGATTATTATAACGGAAACTCCGACCTTCGCAACGAAGTGATATTCGTGAAGCGCAAAGAGGGAAGTAATAACAGACGGTAAGAATATCTCGATAACCCCCGTTACAAGACGGAAGAAGTAAAATTCAAGAATACGCAAAAACGTACCGCGTCCCGAAGTCTCGTCTCTGAATACGAATATCTTGTTTACAAAGAATGCAAACAACACAGCGAAAAACCAAGCGACTGCATTCGATGCCATTTCGCAAAGAGAGTTTTCCGAGAAAAACGGTATGGAAACTACGCTTTCACCCGATATTATTTTTGAGAAAATGAGATAATATGAGATAAGATATAAAACGAGGTTGAAAAGCGTTGTCAATCCGCCGCAGAAAATATAGCGGATAAGTTCTGCATTTTTCTCGCACATAGCATATATCTTTGATGTAAAGGTTGTCTTGTCGCAAATTCGTTTTACAAGTGCGAGACATTTGTTGATAAAGTTCATTATTTGCGTCCTTTTTCGGAAATTTCGGCAAATGCCAAAAATCATTATACAACAAAAGCAAAACAAAATCAATAGCAAATTTTTTCACTTATCACACACCCCCGTCATAAATTGGTAAAGAAATTTACAAAATAGCCTTGCTTTTATATCCTGCGTGTAGTAAAATATATACTGTAATACTATGTAAGCAGAGGAGGGGCAACCGTGTTCGGATACGTGAAACCGCACAATGCAGAATTGCTTGTGAAAGAATACGAACTTTATCGCGCACTCTATTGCGGTGTATGCCGCTCAATGCGTAAATATACAGGCGCACTCTCGTCTTGCGGACTTAGTTACGATATTGTATTTTTGGCAGTAGTGCGAAGCGTCATTTCGGACGATAAAATATCAACAACGAGAAGAAACTGCATAGTTCACCCTCTAAAAAAACGCAATATGGCAGAGGAAAATCCCTCGCTTGTGTATGCGTCGGGTGTATCTGCCATACTCGCATATCACAAATTTCGCGACGATATACGCGATGAAGGATTTTTCTCGAAAATCAAAGCCGTTATACCGCTTCTCGTGATGAAACGTGCGGCAAAAAAAGCGAAAATGCCCGACCTGTCAAAAAAGATAGGCGAATATATGAAAACTCTATGCCGGGAGGAAGAAAAAAAGAACGGCTCGCTTGACTTGTGCGCCGATGTATTCGGAGACCTTCTTTCTGTATGCTTTTCCTACGGACTTTCGGGCGAAAACCACAGTATAGCCGCCGAAATGGGAAAACGCCTCGGCAGATTTATCTATATCACCGATGCCGCTGACGATTACGAAAAAGATATAAAGAAGCGCCGCTACAATCCCTACGCGATAATATACGGAAAAGACGGATTGAGCGAAAGCGCAAAAGAAGAAATAACACTCACACTCAAATTAGAACTTGACGCCTTGTGCGCCGTAACGGAAAAAATTTCCTACAACGGACGCACCCCCGAAGAAAATATAATAAAAAATACGGTATACCTGGGTCTACGAAAGGTCATTCCGTTTGAAAGGCAAGTAAATGAAAACACCTTATGAAATTCTCGGCGTTTCGGAAAACGCATCTGACGAGGAAATAAAAAAAGCCTACTACACCCTTGCACGTAAGTACCACCCCGATAACTATTCTTCGAATCCCGATATGGCAGAACTTGCCAACGAGAAAATGAAGGAAGTAAACGAAGCGTATGATAAAATAAAGAAAATGCGCGAAGAAGGATACACGGGCGCAAGTGGCTATTCCGCTATCCGCGCTCACATAAATTCGGGACGCTTTGCGGAAGCGGAACTCACGCTTGAAAAAATTCCCGCGTCAGAGCGCACTGCCGAATGGCATTACCTAAAGAGCATACTCCTTATGCGCCGCGGTTGGACCGCAGATGCAATGCACGAACTCGGTATCGCTCGCAGTATGGACCCCGAAAATGCGGAATACAAACGCGCAAAGGAAGAATTTGACCGTCGCGCAAGTTCCTACAATACAGGCTACGCAGGAAGCAGAAGAAGTTACGAAACAAGACAGAATAACGCTGATGCGGCTTGCGACTGTTGTACAAACCTTATCTGCCTTGACTGTTGTTGCGAATGTATGGGCGGCGACCTTATATCCTGCTGTTGAGGAAATAAAAAATGAAATCAACGAAAAAATTGGCGATAGCCTCGATGCTCTCGGCGCTTTCCGTCGTTGTCGTATGGCTCGGCGCGACTTTTGAAGTCCTTGACCTCAGTGCCGTCGCTTTGGCGAGTTTTGCTATTGCCTTTGCTCATATAGAATTGAAAGGCTCTTACCCCTATCTCATCTATATAACGACGTCAGTAATACTCGCACTTATAATGCCAATAAAAGCGGCGACGCTTATGTATATCTGCTTTGGCGGTGTTTACCCGACAGTGAAACTGTTTGCAGAAAGACTTATACGTCCGTTCGGACTTTTGTGCAAGGGCGTGAGTTTTCTTGCACTTATCGCGCTCGGTGCTCTCGGTATGTATCTTATAGGCGACCCTTTCCTCTCGCAAGGGAAGTGGTATCTTGTAGGACTTGCCGCGCTTGCATTTATTACGCTTGTCGTATACGATTACGCACTCACCGTCGTTATCAGTTTCTACACTTTCAGATTGCGTAAAAAAATACAAAAATACTTGAAATAATATAAAAACTTAAAGAGGTAAAAATGACGAAAATTGGATTTGTTTCCCTCGGTTGTTCGAAAAATCTCGTTGACACCGAAGTTATGCTCTACAAAATAGTAGAAGCAGGATACGAGATAACCCCCGAGGATATTGATGCCGACATAATTATTGTCAACACCTGCGGCTTTATAGAAAGCGCAAAGCAGGAATCAATAGATAACATTATAGACCTTGCTTGGTTGAAGAAAAACCGCAGTCTCAAAGGTATCATCGCGACAGGTTGCCTTGCAGAGCGTTACCGCGAGCAGATTTGGGAAGAAATGCCTGAAGTCGACGCACTCTTGGGCGTTGGTAGCCTTGACCGTATCGTTGATGCAATAAAAGCAGTTGAAAAGGGCGAAAAATATAGCAGTTTTGAGGATAAAAACACGTCAAAACTCGGCGGTGACCGCGTGCTCACCACCCCCGACTATACCGCATATCTCAAAATAGCGGAAGGCTGCGACAACTGTTGCACGTATTGCGCTATCCCCTTGATAAGAGGAAAATTCAGAAGCAGAACGATAGAAGATATAGTGAACGAAGCGAAAGATATGGAATCCCTCGGCGTGAAGGAATTGAACCTCATAGCGCAGGATACCACTCGCTACGGTCTTGACATCTACGGAGAATACAAACTCGCAGAACTAGTCCGCGAGATATGTAAAAACACGAATATCCCGTGGATTCGCCTTCTTTATTGCTACCCCGACAAGATAACAGACGACCTCATAGAAGAGTTGAAAAACAACCCGAGACTTGTCAAATATATGGACATTCCCGTACAGCACATATCCGACAAAATACTCTCGCGTATGAATAGACACGGAGATAGCGCGCTTATAAAGGAAACTGTGAAGAAACTCCGCGACTCCGTGCCCGACATAACACTTCGTACGACGGTTATCGTAGGTTTCCCCGGCGAGACCGAAGAAGACTTCGAAGAACTTTGCAACTTCGTGAAAGAGACGAGATTTGACCGCTTTGGTGCGTTTACATATTCCGCAGAAGAAGACACCCCTGCCGCTGCTTTTGACGGTGCTGTGGAAGAACAGACAAAGCAGGACCGCTACGATGTTGTAATGCAGATACAACTCGACATAAGCGAACAGAAAAACAGAGCGAAACTCGGAAAAACTATAGAAGTGCTTTGCGAAGGTTACGACGCGGTATCAGAAGCATTCTACGGCAGAAGTGCCGCCGACGCACCCGACATTGACGGAAAAGTATACTTCACTGCCAAAAAGCAGAGCGTGAAAATAGGAAGTTTCGTAAAAGTGAAAATAGAAGAAGCGCTTGACTACGACCTTGTCGGAAGCGCGATAGTTTGAGAGGAGACGGAAAATGGAAAAGAAAAAAGCATTGAATTTGCCTAATGCGCTCTCGCTTTTGAGAGTTATCCTCGTTCCCGTTTTTATGGCGGCGGTTATCCTCTGCAAAAAGGTTGAAACCGAAACCTACCTCGACACTTTCATTTATTGCGCCATTCCCGCGCTTGTATTCGGTATAACCGCATTCACCGATATGCTCGACGGAAAAATAGCGCGTAAGTATAACCTCATCACCGATTTCGGAAAATTCATCGATCCGTTAGCCGACAAATTTATGGTGTTCGGTGCGCTTATATCCATTCTTGTTGCATACCCCGAAATATCTTCCGTTTTCGTATGGGTTGCAATGCTTGTAATGCTCCGCGAACTTGCCATTACCTCGCTTCGCCTCGTTATTGCAGGTAATAGCGGAAAAGTTCTCGCTGCTTCTTGGTGGGGAAAGGTGAAGACTGTCACGCAGACACTCTGCATACTTCTCATCATTCTTGAAGGTGCTATCTGGCAACCCGAATTTTGTCCGCATCTTATAAGTTACGTTTCAATGGCGGCAATGACTGTTGCAACTCTCGGTTCTGGTATTGACTATATGAAAGCGTATATCCCGCTTATCGATATGAATAAATAAAAGAAAAGAGAAACTGTTATGGCAGAATTGGAAAACCTTGACACGAACGAATATGCAGAAGACTTAATAGTTCTTCGTAGTGCGTCAGGTGAGGAAATTGAGTTTATCGAAATCGCAGGAATTGCATTTAAAGGCAAGTTTTATTCCATTCTTCAACCTGTAGAATTGCTTGACGGAATGGGTGATGACGAAGCGCTCGTTTTTGAAGTCAGCCGCGGCGACAGTGACGAAGACAAATTTGAAATCGTCCTTGACGATGAAATAATCTCTGCAGTATTCAAAGAATACGACAAACTCTACGAAGAAACGCAAGGCAATTAAAAACATAACAAGACAAGAGACTTTCTCGAAAACAAAAAGAGAAAGTCTCTTTTTTGCCGAAAATTATTAAAATATATTATTTTTTGAAAAAAGTATACAAAAAATATGCCAAAATCATAGTAAAAACACCGAAAAATTTGTAAAAACCTATTTACAAATAAACACCTTTATGATATAATTTAGTAGATACCTTTATCTCGGTGAACGGATAAAAGGACATACCCTTGGGTCACTGTCGTTTCACCCGCCGTTTTCTGGGGTTTAGGCAAATAAAAAAGAAAGGTGAAAAACACAATGGACAAGCAACTTAAGCAGCAGATCATTGATACCTACAAGATCAATGAGACTGACACAGGTTCTCCTGAGGTACAGATTGCTATTCTCACAAGCAGAATCAACACTCTTACCGAGCACCTCAAGGCTAACAAGAAGGACTTCCACTCTCAGAGAGGTCTTCTTCGCATGGTTGGTCACAGAAAGAACCTGCACAACTACCTTGCAAAGAAGGATATCGAAAGATACCGCGCTATTGTAAGCAAGTTGGGACTCAGAAAGTAATTCATTTACTTTCGGCACGACGACTGAGGACACGGAAACCCGCGTCCTCGGTTTGAGTGTAAACGCACACCCACGGTTGCAATGGAGGTAGCAGTTAAATATGCGCTTGAAGTTCAAGTGTATATTTAAGTGCTATATCCTCTGTAACCGAACAAAAATAAAAAGAAAACGAAAAAACGGAGGAAAACAAATGTTCGAAAACCACAAAGTGTTTAAGTACACACTTGCAGGCAGACCCCTTTCTGTTGAAGTTGGAAAGGTTGCAGGACTCGCAAACGGTTCCTGTATGATAAGTTACGGTGACACCGTAATTCTCGCATGCGCTACAGCAAGCGCAGCACCCAGAGACGGAATTGACTTCCTTCCTCTCTCTGTTGACTATGATGAAAAGATGTACGCAGTGGGAAAAATCCCCGGCGGTTACCTCAAGCGCGAAGGCAAACCTTCAGAAAAGGCAGTGCTTACAAGCCGCGTAATTGACAGACCCGTACGTCCTCTCTTCCCGAAAGACCTTCGCAACGACGTAGCCCTTTCTCTTACGGTTATGTCGGTTGACCCCGATTGCTCACCCGAAATCACCGCAATGATAGGTGCATCTATAGCACTCTCTATCTCCGATATTCCGTGGAACGGACCTATCGGCGGCGTGTTTATGGGTATGGTAGACGGCGAACTCGTTGTCAACCCCACACTCGCAGAGCGTGAAAAGAGCGTTCTCGAACTTACCGTTGCCGCAAGCGAAAAGAAGGTCGTAATGATCGAAGCAGGCGCAAAGGAAGTTAGCGACGAAGATATGTTCGCCGCTATTATGAAGGCTCACGAAGTTATAAAAGACCTTATCGTGTTCATAAACGAGATAGTAGCAGAAGTAGGCAAAGAGAAGTTTGCATACCCCTCTTGCGAACTCGACCACGATATGTTTGATGAAATATTCGACTACTGCGAAGCAGCAGTAATGGACGCGCTTGATACAGATGACAAGAACATCCGTGACGCAAAGATGCAGCCTATTACCGAAGACATCGCAGAGAAGTTTGCAGAGAAGTACCCCGACATCGCTACTATTCTTCCCGAACTCATCTACAAGATTCAGAAGAAGATAGTTCGCCGTTGGCTCCTCGTTGACGGAAAGCGCGTTGACGGTCGTGCAATGGACGAGATCCGTCCTCTCGCAGCAGAAGTAGGACTTCTCCCTCGTACACACGGTACAGGTATGTTCACTCGCGGACAGACTCAGGTACTTACAGTTGCAACCCTCGGTACGATAGGCGATGCTCAGAAACTCGACGGTATCGACGAAGAAGATACAAAGAGATATATGCACCACTACAATATGCCCGGTTACTCTACAGGTGAAGCGAAAGCACTCCGTAGCCCCGGCAGACGTGAGATAGGTCACGGTGCACTCGCAGAACGTTCTCTCGTTCCCGTTCTTCCTTCCGTTGAAGAGTTCCCCTATGCTATCCGTCTTGTAAGTGAAGTTCTCAGTTCTAACGGTTCTACATCTCAGGCTTCCGTTTGCGGTTCTACACTCGCGCTTATGGACGCAGGTGTTCCGATAAAAGCCCCCGTTGCAGGTATCTCCTGCGGTCTTATCACCGAAGGTGAAAGATGGATGACTATGATAGACATTCAGGGACTTGAAGACTTCTACGGCGATATGGACTTCAAGGTAGCAGGTACTCACAAGGGTATCACTTCCATTCAGATGGACCTCAAGATTGACGGTCTTACTCCCGAAATCATCAAGAACGCGCTTGAAACGACGCACAAAGCGCGTGACTTCATCATTGACGAATATATACTCAAGGCTATCCCCGCACCTCGCGCAGACGTTTCCGAGTATGCTCCCAAGATGATAACAATGCACATTAACCCCGACAAGATTCGTGAAGTTATCGGTTCCGGCGGAAAGGTTATCCAGAAGATAGTTGCCGACACCGGTGCGAAGATTGACATCGACGATGACGGAAGCGTATTTATCTCTGCCGTAAACCGTGACAGCGCAGACAGAGCACGCGCAATAATCGATGCTATCGTATTCGAGCCCGTTGTAGGCGAAATCTACGAAGGCGTTGTAACGAGAATAATCCCGATAGGCGCATTCGTTGAATACGCACCCGGAAAAGAAGGAATGGTTCACATTTCCAAACTCGCACAGACACGCACAGAAAAGGTAGAGGACGTTGTTTCTATCGGCGATACCGTAAAGGTTAAGTACCTCGGTACAGACGAAAAGGGAAGACAGAACCTCTCAATGAAAGACGCTCAGTAAAAACACCAAGGATAGACACAATAAGCCGACACTCTCGGCTTATTGTGTTATAACCTTAAAATAAAACTGCTCAATTTTCACAATTGAGTGCACAAAAATAATTATTTACAAGGAGGCAAAATGTCACAGAATCAGAATGAACGCTATGAAGCGGAATTGAAAAGATACAAGTTCGCTCTTATAATTTTGGTTACGGTACTGTTTGTAGTTGTGTTTGCCTTGGTAAGTATGATAGGCGACATAGGAAAAGGCGACGAAATAGCCGAAACTACCGTTACGACAGTAGCGCCCCCCGTTACCGAGCCCCCCGTCGTGCGTATCGACAGTATGATATCCGACACGAAGAGCGGTACGCTTATCGTTGTAAATAATTCAAATCTCTACACCCTCACAGACGAAAACTCACTCGTTGAACTCAAAGACAACGCATACTTTAGAAGACCGCTCAACGGAATGAAGTTGTTGCAGGTAACAGTCGACAAACTCACAGAAGTCTTTTCCGTATTCGCTACGGATATGGCATCTGAAAAAGACCGTTACACTCCCTACATAAACGATGCGTACAGAGATTACGCAACGCAAGAGCAGAAGTACAACAGCGCATCGGATAAATCAACTGCCGCTCTGCCTGGCGGAAGCGATTTGCATACGGGATATTCCTTCCTTTTGAGATTTATAAAGGACGGCATTCCTACTCCATACCAACTCAATTCCTTGCCGATGATAGAAGAATGGGTAAGAGTGAATTTCCCGAAATACGGATTTATCGAGCGCTACCCCGCATCGGGTAATACCGATTTCAAGGGTACAGGAATTGTCGGATACGGTTTTTATCGCTACGTCGGACTTCCTCACTCACTCTATATTTCTCAAAACAAGATAAGCCTTGAAGACTATATATCCCTTCTAAAAAAAGATTATTCAATAGACGAAAATCCGAAGTTCGAACTTGACGAACTGCTCGAAATAGATACAGAAGACGGCACGTACTACGTTCTCTACGTTACTGCCGACAACGAAAAAGCACAATTCTCTATCCCCGAAGGAAGCAAAATCCACAGTTTTTCAGGCGATAATATGGGAGGCTTCGTTGTAACGCTTGTCCGCGATATCCCGACAGAATCCGAGATAGGAGACGGAAGCGGAGATTCCCCCGCACTTGCCCCCGAACAGTAAAAACAAAGGAGAAGAAAATGAAAACAATAAGAAATATCTTGCTTTTTGCAGTTATTATGACTCTTGTGTTCGCTATTGCTTCTTGCGGTAACGAAAAAGAGCCGAATGAAACGGTAGCGACAACGACCGAGCCTATTATAGCGATAACTACGTCAGCACCTACAGTTACCACTACAGGCAGTGAGATAGCCGCTACGACAACGGCAGCGATAAGCGTGACAGAGCCCCCCGTGACAACCACGCTTGCTCCTATTACTTCACGTACTCTTACTCCTCCTACCGATATAGAACTTAACACCCCTGCAACTACGTATTTCAAACTCACCATTCAAGTTCCCGTTGCAATTTCCGACGATAAAGTAAAGGTGCTTGAAATCAGTGAAGATGAACTTGGATTTGGCGACCTCATACTTGTTAACTCAAACCACGCAATAATCGATGAAGATGCATTGATGGACGAACTTGAAGACATATACGGAAACCGCGCGAAGTATGAAGGCGTCAGTGCATACGGACTTCTTAACACTCAATTGCAGGCAACAGAATCCGCAATAAATGCCTTGAATGAACTTATGCTCGCATATAAAGAAAGCGGCGGCACGCTTTATCCTGTAATCACAGTTGCACACCGCACGTCAGAACAGCAGGAATCAAACTACAGATACTACGAGCCCACCTACGGCGAAGATACTCCTATGTACGTTTCTATCCCCGGTTGCGGCGACTACCAGACAGGACTTTCCTTCAAGTTCAAGATGCAGCAGGGCGGAGAATCTTATCGCCACACGGACGAACTTGCGAAGCCTTTCTTTGATTG
>JAZOLR010000191.1:0-4170 GCA_045653255.1 Eubacteriales bacterium
CGGACTGTGAGGGCTGAATACCGCCGAGACCGGGGCCGCCTCTCTGTACGTTTATAACAAGCGCGGGAAGGTCGGATCCTGCAAGATAGGAAATACCTTCGCTCTTGAGAGAAACTCCGGGGCTGGAACTTGAAGTCATAACGCGTGTACCTGTTGCGGCAACGCCTATAACCATATTTATAGCGGCAACTTCGCTTTCCGCCTGAAGAAATACACCGCCGATTTTGGGCATACGTTTTGCCATGTATGCGGCAATTTCAGTTTGGGGAGTTATGGGATATCCAAAGTAGTGCATACAGCCGGATCTGATAGCCGCTTCTGCAATAGCTTCGTTACCCTTCATCAATACCTTTTCAGCCATTTTCTTTTCACCTCTCAACCGTAATTATGCAGTCAGGGCACATAGTAGCGCAGAAAGCGCATCCTATACAAGCCGCTTCGTCTGTCATTTCTGCTACGTAATGTCCTTTTTTGTTTATTTTTGTTTTTGAAATTTCAAGGAGCTTTTTAGGGCAGGCGTCAACGCACAGTCCACAGCCCTTGCACAAGTCTACGTTAAACGTAAGTTTTGCCATTTATGTATCCTCCTAAATAATTTTCTTTTGTAATTTCAGTTTAAGTATTTCGCCGTCGTAGTCACCCGTGTCAACAAAGTCCGCAACCGCCGTAAACTTCAAAGGCAAACCCGTGAGGCGTGATATCTCGTTTGCATATTCAAACGATGCGCGCACGTCGTCGAAGGTCGTTTCATTGCCTATGTTTGAGTTGTTTACTATCGCGGTAAACGGAATTTTCGACGCCGCCTCAATCTCACGCATTATTTCCACCGTGCTTTCTGCATCGGGGGTGAGGGGGCGGTGTCTGTTGATGACGAACAACATTTCATAGTCGTTTTCGTCAAGAATGAACGGCGTGTATCTTCCGAGCGCAAACGCGCCGCGGTCATCACCGCCGATGTCAAGCACCGCGTGATTTTGTTTGTTTTCAACGAGTTCGTACATCTCGGACGGAAGAGCGGGCAAGTCGACGTTGGAACTCGCAAATTCCGATGAAAGAAGCCTTATTCCCGCTTCTTCGAGGTCTTCTTTACTGTCTCTTGTCCTGAAGTACGGATTTACTATATCAAGGTCGGCTATCACAACGGGAAAGCCTGCCTTCTTCATTTGTAAAGCATAGTTTACAGCAATGTTTGTTTTGCCCGAACCGTAATGCCCTGCAAAAAGAGTGATTCTCTTGTATTCCACGGCAGTACCTCTTACAGTTTGTTTCTGATTATCTTTCCGCTTGTAGTTTTCGGGAGTTCGGTTTTGAACTCAACTATTCTCGGATATTTGTAAGGTGCGGTTCTTTGCTTTACGTAAGTTTGAATTTCTTTTTTGAGTTCTTCTGTTGCTTCTGTTCCCTTTGTAAGTACGATACTTGCCTTAACAACCTGACCTCTTATTTCGTCGGGTGCAGCAGAAACTCCGCATTCAAGTACGTAGGGAAGTTCCATAATATCGCTTTCTATTTCGAAAGGACCGATGCGGTAACCCGATGACTTAATAACGTCGTCAACTCGTCCAACGTACCAGATAAAGCCGTCTTCGTCACGCCATGCAACGTCGCCCGTGTGGTACAATCCGTCGTGCCATACCTCGTCTGTCTTTTCTTTGTTGTTGTAGTAACCGCAGAAAAGTCCGCAAGGTGCGCCGTTGTCGGTCTTGATTACTATCTCGCCCGATTCGCCTATGCCGACGCTGTTTCCGTCTGCATCAACGAGGTCAACGTTATAAAGCGGTGCGGGTTTACCCATTGAACCCATCTTATGAGTACCGCCCGTGAGGTTTCCTATAACGAGCGTTGTTTCGCTCTGTCCGAAACCTTCCATTATCTGCAAGCCGGTCTGACGTTCAAACTGCTTGAAAACTTCGGGGTTAAGCGCTTCGCCTGCTATTGTTGCATGCTCGATGGAAGAAAGGTCGTATTTCGACAAATCTTCTTTAATCATCATACGGTACATAGTAGGCGGTGCACAGAAAGTCGTGATATTGTGCTTGCGGAACATAGGAAGTATCTTTCCTGCGTCAAAACGGTCGAAGTCATAAACGAATACTGCTGCTTCGCAGAGCCATTGACCGTAGAGTTTACCCCACAATGCCTTCGCCCAGCCTGTGTCGGAGATGGTAAGGTGCAATCCGTCGGGATTTACGCAGTGCCAATATTTTGCCGTGTGGAAGTGTCCGAGAGGATACTTGAAGTTGTGCGCGGCAATCTTCGGATAACCTGTTGTTCCCGACGTGAAGAACATAAGCATAAGGTCGTTTCCGCAGGGGGAACTTTCGTTACGCTCGAACTTTCCGCTGAAAAGTTCATATTCTTCGTCGAAGTTATGCCAACCCTCGCGCTCGCCGCCGACTATAATCTTGGTCGTAACGGAAGGTGCTTTTTCGATAGCCTTTTCCGCCTGCGTTATGGTCGGGTCTTCTCCTACGCATATAATAGCCTTAACTCCCGCCGCATTGAAACGGTATTCGAAGTCGTGTTCCTGCAACTGATTTGTCGCGGGGATTGCTATTGCGCCTATCTTGTGAAGACCGAGTATTGCAAACCAGAACTGATAGCGGCGCTTGAGTACGAGCATTACTCTGTCGCCTCTCTTGATGCCGAGAGACTTGAAGTAGTTTGCGCACTGTGAAGAAGCGCGCTTCATCTGTGCGAACGTGATGCGCTTTTCTTCGCCTTCGTTCGATATGTAGAGCATAGCCAACTTGTCGGGTTTCTTTTCGCCGAGTGTGTCAACTACGTCGAATGCAAAGTTGAAACTGTTCTCGCCCTTGAAGGAAATTTCCGTAGGTGTGCCTTTTTCGTTTTCCTTAACGGTGATGAATTTCTTGTATACGCGTTCTTCGGTATCGACGCGCTTTGTAGGATTCTGAACTATTACGTTCTTTTCCTCACCGCCGTTTCCTGTCGGGTCGAGGACTATCGCGTAGAAGTAGCAGTCTTCACCGTCGACGGCAATCATACCGTGAGGGGTAGAAGAGTCGTAATAAATACTGTCGCCTGCTTCAAGAATTTCCTGATGGTCGCCCACCTGAACTTTAAGTCTACCCGAAATTACTATATCGCATTCCTGACCTTCGTGAGTTGTTAGGTCGATGGGTTTGAGTTGCGCTTCGTCGGAATATTCGCAATGAACGTACAAAGGCTCTGAGGTACGGTTGCTAAATGAATGCGCCATATTGTAATACGTCATTCCGTGAGCCTGCGCCGTCTTCTGACCTGCTCCTCTTCTTGTGAGAGTGTACGAGCGAAGTCTCGGGGTAGCACCCTCTATAATTTCGGTTACGTCAACGCTCAAAGCAGATGCACATCTGTAAAGAAACGCAAAGTTGAGGTCCGATTTTCCTTCCTCGCATTTCACGTATTCCTCGACCGAAACGCCCGTCTTCTCCGCCATATAGGAGACATCGACGCCTTCCATTTCACGCAACGCCTTAATTCGTTGCGCCATTACTTTAATCTTCTGGTCGAGATCGTTGAATTTTTCCATAATTCCTCCATAAAACAAAAACCCGTCTCAAGAATTTTACAACACTTGAGACGAGTACTAATACAAAATTATACCCGCGGTACCACTCAAATTACATCTTGCGATGTCACTTCAGACTCTTGTAAGCCCTATGCACTAACGTAGCATTCACGGAGAAATTCTACTCACCCGAAGGCTTTCTTTTTCCCGACTCAAGGGCTACACGCACAAGTAGGATAATTTCGGCTTGCACCAACCGCCGACTCTCTGCATTCATCCTTGCAGGGCTCTCCCCGTCTCTGTCTTTAAAAATTTAACGCTACAATTCTATCATAAAATATAATATTTGTCAATACTTTTGCAAAAAAAACTTGATTTGCACCCTATAATTAGCCATTTTTTTACATCAGCGGCGCGAATATACGAAGTATGGCGTCAACAAGCCTGAAAAACGCATTTTTGCGGCAATCTTTTTCTTTTATTTCTCTGCATTTTGGCAAAGTTTCCAAAAAATCGCGCGTAACGCTTTCTTTTGCCTCGGTCTTATACATCCACACGCCGCACTCGAAGTGAAAATAGAAACTTCTGAAATCCATATTGGTAGTGCCGACCACCGCCGCATCATCGGAAATAAAGCACTTCGAATGTATAAAACC
>JAZOLR010000192.1:0-20539 GCA_045653255.1 Eubacteriales bacterium
CAAATTAAATAATATTTAATAAATTAAACAAAAAGAAAAAGGCTGTCTCAAATTAAAATTGAGACAGCCGCAAAAAGCCAAGTTATGTAACTATTCTAATTAGTTAGCTTTCTTTGCTGCATAGCATTCGCTGCAGTATACAGCCTTACCTTCGGTCGGATTGAAGGGCACTTTTGCTTCCTTGCCACATTCAGCGCAAATAGCAGTGAACATTTCTCTTGTTCCCTTTGCTGCATTCTTTCTCAAATCGCGGCAAGCCTTGCATCTCTGGGGCTCGTTCTGAAATCCCTTTTCTGCGTAGAACTCCTGTTCTCCTGCGGAAAAGATGAAATCGTTACCGCAATCTTTGCACTTGAGTGTTTTGTCCTGATACATTGTGTTTTACCTCACTTAAATGGTATAATATTATTTTTTGCCCTTAGACGGATTCCAACCGACGCCTTTGAAAACAACGCTCTCCCTTAAGCTACTGGGGCATATAAACTATTTTAACAAAAGACCTTTCAGTTTCGTTGTAATTCTGCAAAGGGCGTTATTGACGGATTTTTCCTCCCTTTTGAGAGTTCGCGCCATTTCACTTATGCTCATTCCCTTTATGTACAAATCAAAAACCTGTCTCTCGTACCCCGAAAGCGCGTCGCGGGCGATTTTCTTCAGCCGCTCATTCTCTTCGCTTTTTATCAATCGGGATTCGGGGTCGTCAAATTCGTCGGCATATTCGGAAGAAAACATACCTCGCTCGGTCATCTCTTCAAGAGAACGAACCGCATCGATTTTCCTTTTCTTCTTTCTTGCTTCGGAAATAAGCGCGTTACTGATACAGATTTTCGCGTACAAGCCAAAACTGACTTCTCTCTGGGTTATATCATATGACATAGCGGCACTGTACAATGACACAAGTGCCGTCTGTAAAGAATCGTCGTATTCCTCTAAAGCACCGTATTTTGCGGCGAGGGATACAAGCAACGGAGAAAAAGCAGATGCAATATCGGAAAAAACTGCTTCATTACCGTTTCGCAGTTTTTCTAACATTTCTATCAACTTTTCATCAAAACCGTTCATAATTCTTTCCTATAACCTTATAACTTATAATACAACATTTAAAATTCTTTGTCAAGAGTTTTGTAAATTTTTTTGGTATTTTTTAATAATTTTCAGAAAATTTCAAGCAGAAAGAATATACATATTAACCGAGAAGATAGTCAAATTCGCCTGTCAGTGCGGACATTGCGCTTCTATATATTTTTTCGGGTTCTCTTATGAATTTCTCTTTCATTGCTTCCGCTTGTGCGCGTGCAACAACACAGATAGAAAAACTGAAAATATTGCCGCGTTTGTCGCAAACGGAGCAGGCAAGGTCGAACTTTCCGTCTTCGCGCTCGGTGATTTGCGCGTCTACTCTTGCACCGCTATTTTCAAAGGAAAGATACTTTGCAGCACTTCTCATTCCCGCTTTTTTTATAGAATCGAGAATGGTATCGGAAAGTTCTGCTACGACGTGTCTGCCCGTATCTGAAATTACGTAATAACGCTCGTTATCTACCGTGTCGTATATTACGTGACCGTGTTCGGTCAGTTCTGAAAAACATTCGGCAAAATCAAACGGTGCAACATAGCCGTTGTCTGTAACTATATTATTGACTGTTGTATAATCTATAGGATAATTTACGTTATCGAGAAGAAAGAGTATGAATATTTTTACGTCAGTCTTGTCGTATATTACGTAATTTTGTTCTTTTTTCATTTTTTCTCCTAAAAGGTGCAAATTTATTGAAAAATCAGCGATATGAATCGCTGATTTTTCAATGTGTTATTTACTCTGTAACTACTTCAACAGGAAGATACTGCTTGTAGTTTTTCTGCTTAAGTTTTGAGAAGTTCTGATATCCGTACTCATCAACAGTAATCTTGCTGAGTTCTTTAGATGCAATATAGAACGACTGGTTGAAGTACAAAGGAACAACTACCATTTCTTCGATAAGCATTTCTTCTGCTGTATGAAGGAGTTCTGCTCTCTTGTCGAGGTCTTTTTCTGCAAGTGCAGACTTCATAAGTGCATCGTATTCTTCGTTGGAATATCCGTTACTTGTAGTGATAAACTTGTAACTTCTGTAACCCTGAGAATCAAGTGTCATATCAATACCGTTACCGTTCATATCGGTTGTAAATCCGCAAAGAACTGTGAACGCATTTGTGCCGAACATCTGAAGGTCGATAAGCATTGCGTTACAAGTAGAAACTTTACCTGTTATCATGCCTTCATAGGTTTCCTGCAACTGATTGGACTTGATTGTAAGAAGCGTTGAAGAGTCGTTGGGGTCGGTGTAGATGTCCTGGTCTTCACCTGAAAGAGGACGAAGGATAACGTTGAAACCGAGTTCGCCCCATACGGACTGAATGTACATTGCAACTGCTTCATCTGCTTCGCTGAGTTCCTTATAACCGAGAGTAATTCTCTTGGTTGTAGAAGTGAGTTTCACACCAGATTCATCAAGAATCTGTATTGCCTTCTGCATATTTGCAGTAGTTTCGATAAGGTCGCCGCCAACCGCACGGAAGTCGGTATCTGCGGATTTTCCGTCATATACACCGGGCGCTACGATGCCTGTTGCAGGTTTTGCAAAGGTAACGAGTTCTGCTATATAATTTCTGTCAAGAGCGAGAGAGAGTGCTTCTCTGACTTTTGCATCCTGAAGTACGGGGTTGCTGCTTCCAAATACGCAAGTGTAAGTGGACATAAGGTCTGTCACTACTGCCTCAGATGCAAGTTCCTTTCTCTTTGCAAGAGAGAGGTCGCCCATATAGAATACGCTGCCCGAAATGTACTGTTCGTATATCTGATCAAGATACATAGAGTACGTCATATACTCTGTTTCCTCTGTGGTGATGAACCACTGATTCTTTATCTGGAAAGGAGTTACGTACTTTGTATAGTTCTTGAGCGATTCGGGATCGCGGCGGTAATACTGATTTCTTTCAAGTGTGAATTCACCGAGGTTGTAGTCAAGAGTATCTACGCAGAACGGACCGTTTGTGATGATACTGGACTTTCTCTTACCCCAATAAGTAGATGCCTTTGAAACAACGTACTCGCGAAGGGGAACGAGAGCGATAGAAGTAAGGTTACGAAGGAATGCTTCGTAGTCAATCTTGCTTTCAAACGTGATAGTGAGCAACTTCTTATCTGCCGAAACACCGAGGTCGTCGATAGACATTTCACCCTGCTTTACGAGAACTGCGTTCTTTATATCGTAAAGAAGAGGTGCAGCCTGGCTCTGAAAATCACATTCGAGAATTCTCTGCCATGCATAGAGAACGTCTTCTGCGGTAACTGCCGCACCGTCACTCCAGTAGGTGTCTTTGAGAACGATTTCCATAGAGTATATTCCCTTTTCTTCGTCCTCTATTATCTTATAACTCTTTGCAAGTGCGTACTCAACGCTACCGTCTTCATTTAACGTGAAGAGAGGCTCGTAGAGCAATGCAAAAAGTTTCGCAGCTTCGTCATCAACATATGCACGTGTCGGGTCAAAGTCGTAAACATTGCCAACGTAGTACATATTTACAATTGCGCCTTCCTCGGGATCATCTTCTCCGCATGACGTGAGCATCACAACGGAAGAAAGAAGCATGACAATTGCTAATGCAAACGCCAAAATTTTCTTCATATTATGGGTCCTCCAATATGTATTTATATATTTTAAGTACAGTATATTATACCACTAAAATGTCTTAATAGCAATGCATATTTTGATATAATTCGCAACATTGTATACTTGCACAAAATTCCGGTGTCCAAATTGTGAATATTAACCATTGTTTATATGATTTTTGCAAAAAATAACATATTTTTTCCTTTTTTTGCATAGTCGCTTTTGTTTGCGTCAAAAATCACGAATATAAAAAGAAAAAGAAATGGTGGGACTTTGCGTGGAAAAATATGAGTTTCGCACAGACCTTGCGTGTGAAAGATTTAAACTTGACGAAAACGAAAAAGAGGTAGAATACAGAGAAGAAAAGGTAGGCAGTGTAACGATAAATGAATTGAAAATAAAAAGCGAAACCGAAAAAGAAAACCACGGCATTCGCGTAGGCAAATATACAACGCTTCACTTCCCTGCGCTTTACGACGCATCGGACTTTGAAACGGAAGAAATATCGTCCGTGTTATCAAAACTTCTTCGTAAGTATCTTTTGAATACTACTAAAAAAGAGACGCTCAAAGGGGCAACTGTCATCGTAGTAGGTCTTGGCAACCGTTATCTTACGGCAGATGCAATAGGGCCTTTGGCTATAAAGGAGATAAACGCAACAATGCATATCTCGAAATGCGAAAAGGATTTGTTTGAAAAACATTTTTTCGCGAAGGTGGTGACACTTGCAACAGGGGTTACGGCACAGACAGGAATGGAAAGCGCAGATATTCTATCGTGCGTATGCAAAAAAGTCAAGCCTGACGCCATTATCGTTATAGATGCACTTGCGGCAAGGTCATACGAAAGACTTGCCACCACTATACAAATATGCGACACGGGGATTACACCGGGTTCGGGCATAGGGAATTCGCGATGCGCGTTCAACTGCGAGATTTTCGGTTGTCCTGTTATAGCGATAGGTGTGCCTACGGTCGTCGAATCGGCAACGCTTGTATTCGATGTTTTTGAAAAGTCGGGTGAAAAAGTGCCGCCAAAAGTTAAAGAAAATCTTCTACGCGACGGCTTTTTTGTGTCGCCGAAAGACTGCGACGCCGTGACTTTGAACGCGTCGAAAATCATTTCAGCGGCAATAAACTCGGTATTAAACGAAAGTTTATACGAATAAAAGAAAAGGAGTATAAAAATGAAACTATTAAGCACGGGCGCTATAATAATTATTGTATTTTCCGTTTTGTGCGCGGTGATAATATTCCCGCCGCAAAGCGACGGTATAAGCGGAATAGACGAAAACGGCACGGAATTTCTCGGAATTCCCATAAGCGAGAAAACTGTACGTACGTCAGAAAAAACAGTACGCGAAATTGCAGAGTTAGGCGCTCTTACAATTCCGCGTCCTATACGGTACGTATTTTCGGCTTACGCCAAGCCTTTTTCAATAATAGGCGACGGCTTTTCGTCACTTTACAAAAGTTAAAATTCGTCGTCTTCACGCTCTACTGAATTCCAGATTGACAAAAGCGTTTCGTAAAACTCTTTGTTATATGAAAGAAATACGACATAACTTACGTAGTCGCTTCTCACTGTCAGAGCAAGTATATTCTCTTCCGACTTCATTCCCGCAACGTAGTTATATCTTGCGGCAGAAGCACCGTATTTCTTCGTCATGTCAGCAAGTGCCGCTTCATAGGGTTTGAGCGAAATTTCTCTTATATCTTTTACAAGAAAATTGGCAAACGTGGAAACTCGCTTTCCCTGCGTTTGAGTAACTATCAGGGTACAACCTCCGTATTCGTCGGTCAAGGTATACGTGTAACTTGAGAGAAAATACTTTATTCCAATCATCATATCCAAGGCAACGAACAAGACGAAAACGAATTGCAAAATCCCCTTACCTTGAATGGGCATTACGCTGAATATAAAAGCGACAACGGCAATTAGCGCAAAAAGCAAAAGATAGACTTTTTCCTTTTTGCCGTTTACTTTCGGTGTAAATCGCAAATCAATCATTTCGGCAACTCCGATTTCTTAAAGTCTATTTTCTCGAAGTCGTCGGCATCGCTATCCGCAAGATACACGGGGATAGAACCGAGAAGTTCGCCCGTTTGCGAAAGCGTGACGTTTACGTAGAAGCAACATGCGGAATCTAAATTCTCAACGCCCTCGTAACTTAATTTAACGTAATTGTATATCCAAAGTTCTCCGTATTCTTCGTATACGGGTGTATATTCGGGTTTTCCGTCTCCGTGAGGTTCGTAGAGTGAGAAGACTATTGCATCTTTAATATCTTCTTCGGTGAGTGAAAGGTTATATTCTTCGTTTATTGTTGCTATTGCCGCACGGTTAAAGCGGATAAAGAGTTGCATTGATTTTGCATCTGGGATAAACGTAACGTTCGCGGCAAAGAAGTTGCCGACTGTCGTTCCCTCTGCGTCATAATCGGGGATATACGGCATACTCATATCGAGACGGTACGCAGAAAAACTTTCGGGATTTTCGTTATAGTATTCTGTGAGCCCGTCCGTAAAAAGAAAGGATTTCATATTCTTCGGGTAATAGTCTGCGAACATTATACGCAAAATAAACGCTCCGATAAAAATAAATACCAAAGCGACAAAAACAGTTTTTATGATTTTCTTAAACAATCGGAACGCCTTACTTTCGGGCATGCCGTAAACTTCGTTTTCTTCCATCGGTAAATTCCTCCTGATGTGTTACTTATATATTACCACACCGAAAGGATAAAGTCAATCTCTATAATATGTATACTTTTTGAATTTTTATATAATAAAAACGTAAAAAACGGCGACTTTTTTTGTTTTTTCTATTGACAAGCATAAACAAATTGTGTATAATGATTTGTACGACTTTGAGAATATGCATTCTCTTATAAAATAAAACGCGACAGGTGATTGATATGAAGTTAGATATGAGACCCATGCTCGCAGGTGAATGTCGTTCTCTTACCGTGGATTTTGAATTGATTCCGCGTGACCGTTCGCAAGACCGTACGGATGTTTTCTACGGCGTTTTCTTCTCCACGCCACTGAAAGTTATCGGCGAGATTACCAACACTGCCGGTTATATGCGTATGATTCTTACGGCTTCGGTTGAGTACGTCGCACCGTGCGCCAGATGTTTGCGTGACGTTCCGGGAAGTTTCTCTTTTGAAGTAGAGAGAACTGTCGCTCCTGCGAAGGACCTCGAAAACCCCGAACTTGCAGACGAGTTTGACGAATATGCGGTTATCGAGGACGGATTTTTGGATATTGACGAGATTCTTCTCGAACTCCTTGAACTAAACTTCCCTTCTAAAATTCTTTGCAAAGAAGATTGTCTCGGCTTGTGCCAGAGATGCGGCAAGGATTTGAACGAAGGTGATTGCGGTTGCAAGGATGATGAAATTGATCCAAGACTTGCGCCACTCGCTAAACTTCTTGCAGAGATGCAAGCAAAAGAAAAAGAAGAAAATAAAAAATAATATATAATTGCACGTAAGTGCTATTCTAAAAGGAGGGTTTTTAAGATGGCAGTACCGAAGAGAAAAGTATCGAAGGCTCGCAGAGACAAGAGACGTTCCAACGTTTGGAAGTTGTCCCTTCCTTGCCTCGCTAAGTGCCCCAAGTGTGGCGCTTTCAACCTTGCACACCGCGTTTGCAAATCCTGCGGTTATTACAAGGGTGAGGAAATCATCAAGGTTGGCGAATAATTCGCAAGCATAGAAAAAGAGTGTAAGAAAATTACACTCTTTTTTCTTTTTCGTTTTCCATTTTATTGACTTTGATTTTCATTTGTGCTATACTTGTTTCACTTATAAATACAGTATTCGAGGTTTTTATGAATTACATTGATAAAAGCATCTCAAAAAGAAAACTTTGCTCTTTTATCTCCTCTTTGATAGCGGAAGGCACAGAGCCGCATACAATCGAAATGCACCGCGGCAACAAACTTCTTTTAAGGCTCGGTATACCGCCTTACAGCACGAAAGACAAGCGTCAGATATTTTCACTCAGTAAGACTTTTTCTTCTGTTGCTGTCGGTCTTGCTTACGACCGCGGTCTTTTGAAACTTGACGACAAGGTAGCAGACTTCTTCCCTGAAATGATACCCGAAAATCCGAGTGAAAATCTGTTCAAGATGACTATACACGACCTATTGACAATGAACACGGGCCACTCAAGTTGC
The DNA here is from genome assembly GCA_045653255.1 of Eubacteriales bacterium. Taxonomy (GTDB): domain Bacteria; phylum Bacillota; class Clostridia; order Oscillospirales; family CAG-272; genus UBA1740. Next base: position 7,839 of record JAZOLR010000192.1, read on the forward strand.
ACACTCGTCGACATTGCTCGTGCAGAAGACGGAATACGCGCGTTTTTTGAACGCGACGTGCCCTACGTCCCAGGAACGAAATACGCATATAATTCGGGGGCAGGCTATATTCTCGGTGCTATAATATATAAACTTACGAATACAACTATGTTCGACTACATATACGAGCATTTCTTTATGCCTCTTGACATAATGCCAAAGAGATGGCAGACAAGCGGAAACAACGGTCAAAACGAAGGCGGAATAGGACTTTTCGTCAGTTGCGAGGACGTGGGTAAATTAGGACTTGTTTATCTCAACGGCGGTATATATAACGGAAAGCGCGTACTGTCTGAAGAGTGGGTAAAACTTTCAAGCAGTTATCAAGTGCCGACACGAGGCAACGGTGCGCCCGACTGGTGTGCAGGCTACGGCTATCAGATATGGCTCAATAAAAGAGACGGCTACCGCGGAGACGGCGCTTTCGGTCAATTCTGCGCCGTTTTACCCGAGATAAACACAACTATCTCTATACTTGCGGAATCAACGAAAACGGACAAGTATTTCGAGACGCTCGTTGATTATGCGTTTGATTGCGAAAGCGATAGTGAAGACGACGATATTGACGTAGAAGAATTTTTCGAGGGTATTTATCTTCCCTATTATTCCAGCATTCCCGCAAAATGCAATGCGTATTATAAATTAAAAGCAAACCCGATGGGCTTTACTTATCTTCGTGCAAAAACCGAAGACGATACACTCTCGATTTCTTTCTCTGACGGCGAGTGCTATCAGACGGTAAAAGCAGGCAACGGCGAATGGATAGAAAACAACGTCTTGGCAAAGAACGTAAAACCTGTGCTTATCGAGTTGGGAGTGCCCGACCGAGTTGAGAATTCTCGTTTCGTCGCTTCTTACAAGACGGAGGGCGAGTGCATAATAATGGCGATAAGATTTTTAAATGCGCCTCATAGCGGCGAATGGAAAATAACGCTCGGTGAAAGTTTGAAAATCGAGATTGAATATCGCACGGCAAAACTTCGCTCTGATGCCTATACCATAAGCGGAGATTTGGTTAAGTGAAATATAAAGATAAAAAGGCAGATGAGTTTTATCTGCCTTTTTATCTTTATAGTATGATAATATTTTATTTACCGAGTGCCTTTGTGCGTTCGTACGATGCGTTTACCGCTTCAATTACGGATGCTCGGAATGCTCCGTTTTCAAGTTTGCGTACACCTTCTATCGTGCTTCCTGCAGGACTGCAGACGGCATCTTTCAAGACACCCGGGTGTGCTCCGCTTTCAAGAGCGAGTTTCGCCGCACCGAGAAGTGTCTGCTCTGCATACGCAAGTGCCTTATCTCTCGGCAGACCGCATTTCACTCCTCCGTCTGCAAGTGCTTCTATGAACATATAAACGAAAGCAGGACCGCATCCCGAAACCGCACTTGCGGCATCAATGAGTTTTTCGTCTATTTCGTCAAGTTTGCCTGACTTTTCGTTTATTGCAAGGAAGATTTCCTTTTGTTCTTCTTTTACTTTTCCGTTTGCGCACCAGAGTATCATTCCTTCACCGACCGAAACGGGAGTGTTCGGCATTATACGGATAACGGGAACGTTTTCACCGAGAAGCGCACCGAGTTTGTCAAGTGAAACTCCTGCCGCCATGCTAACGAAAAGCGGTAAAGATTTGCGCGTTTTGAGCGCAGGAAGAAGAGATGCTACTGTGTCGGCAAGAAACTGCGGCTTCACGCCGAGGAATATAACGTCGCACTTCTCCACTACTTTTTCTGCCGCGGCGAAGTCACAAAAGAGTTTTCCTGCCAAGGTCTTTGCCTTTTCTTCGTCTTTATCGCACAGAATTACTTTGTCGGAATAGCCTGCGCTACACACGGAAGACGCTATTGCGCCACCCATATTTCCTGCGCCTATAAATCCTATATATGCGTTCATTTTATACTCTCTTTCTTTATCGTGTTTGTCCGTTGCCTTTGATTATATACTTATACGCTGTGAGTTCGGAAACACCCATAGGACCTCTTGCGTGGAGTTTCTGCGTAGAAATTCCCATCTCGCATCCAAGTCCGAATTCTCCGCCGTCTGTGAATCTCGTCGAAACGTTGACGTAAACTGCGGCGCTATCTACCATAGTGGTGAAATAATTCGCTGCCTTTTCGCTTTTCGTCACTATTGCTTCGCTATGGCCTGTTGAATGGGCGGATATATGTTCTACTGCTTCTTCTACTGTATCTACTATTTTCACGGCAAGTATGTAATCAAGGAATTCCGTATCAAAATCAGTATCGCTTGCTTTTGTGCCGTCTATTATTTTTGCCGCTTTTTCATCAAGGCGAAGTTCAACGGGAATTTTCCCGCCTTTTATTCTCTCGTCAACAAGCATATTTTTGAGTTTCGGCAAAAACTCTTCTGCTATTTTTGAATTGACTATGCATACTTCTTCTGCGTTGCACACAGAGGGGCGAGAGGTTTTCGCGTTGTTTATTATATTGAGCGCCATATCAATATCGGCGGTACTGTCAACGTAGACGTGGCATATTCCTGTTCCCGTTTGTATGCAGGGGACTTTTGCGTTTTCGGTGCAGGTTTTTATAAGCCCTGCGCCGCCGCGAGGAATGAGCAAGTCAACAAGTCCTACCGCTTCCATAAGTTCTCTTGCTCCTGCGCGAGTGGTGTCTTGCAAAAGACTTACAAGTTCACGCGGAAGCCCTGCTTTTTCCAAACCGAGTCTCAAAGCATCGACTATTGCATTTGCAGATGCAAACGCTTCCTTTCCTACACGCAAAACGCACACATTTGAACTTTTGAGCGCGAGTGCGGCGGCATCAGAGGTTACGTTAGGACGGGATTCGTATATTATCGCAACAACGCCCATAGGGACTGCCGTTTTTTCTATCGTCATACCGTTTGCGTGAGTTGTGGTAGAGATGACCTTGCCGACGGGGTCGGGAATTCTCGCTACCTCGCGAATGCCGTCCGCCATAGCGGAAATTCTTTTTTCGTCAAGGCGAAGGCGGTCTATCATAACGTCGGATATAACGCCCGTTGCTCTTTGCACGTCGTCATTATTTGCTGCAAGGATTTCGGGAGTGCAAGACAAAAGCGCGTCTGCCATACAGTTGAGTGCTGCATTCTTGTCTTCTTCTGTGAGTGCAAGCAAGGATTTTTTGACGGTGTTTGCCTTTTCTAATATTTCTCTTGTAGTTATCATTTTAAGTTTCCTATTATTTTTTGCCTACGAATTTCGTTCCTATTTGTTCGCCGTCGGATATTGCGTAGAGATTGTTCGGTTCGTCTCCGTTTGCGATAACCATATCAATTCCCGATTCCATGCACATTTTTGCGGCTTTGAGTTTTGTAGACATACCGCCTGTACCGAGATTCGAACCGCTACCCGAAGCGAGAGCGAGAATATCGTCTGTTATTGCTTCAACTTTTGAGATGAGTTTTGCATTTTTGTCTTTGTGTGGGTCGGCGGTATAAAGGCCGTCTATATCGGAAAGAAGGATAAGCAAATCCGCCTTTGCGCTTACTGCAACTATTGCGGCGAGAGTGTCGTTATCTCCTATGACGATTTCTTCGGTTGTTACCGTATCGTTTTCATTTATTATCGGGATAACATCGAGTTCAAGAAGTCTATTTATCGTGTTCGTAAAATTCTTGTGTCTATCCTCGTGATCTACGTCAGAGGCGGTAAGAAGTATTTGTCCTACTGTGTGATTGTGCTTCGAAAACAGTTCGTCATACGTGTACATAAGTTCGCACTGACCTACTGCCGCTGCCGCCTGCTTTGTCGGGATATCGTCGGGGCGTTTTTTGAGCATCAGTTTTCCGACACCCATACCGATAGCGCCCGAAGACACCAAAATAACTTCGTGTCCCGAATTTTTGAGGTCGCTCATAACCTTGCAAAGTTCTTCTACTCTGCGTATGTTAAGACGGCAGGTGGAATATGCAAGTGTTGACGTTCCGACTTTTACGACAATTCTCATTTTATATCTATACCTCTTTATCTATTTTATCTTTGTTTTTAAAACAGCAATTTAAGTAATAATAGCACAAATAAAGAAAAATTTCAAGAGTTTTGCGTTCATAATAATAATTTTATATCCGCTTCTGTTGAAAAAAAGTTGTTTTTGTGGTATCATATTAACGATATAAAAACAAAAGAGGTTTAAAATGATTTTTAGTGAAAAACGAACTGTTGAGTCTCTTGACACAAACTGCTCTTCTACAATACGTCCGAGTGCGCTTCTGCGCTTTATGCAAGAGGCGGCAAATCATAATATGTTAAAGTGCCGTCCTACATACGAAGAACTTTTTCAGCAAGGACTTGCGTTCATATTAAGCCGCATAACAGTAAAGTGCTACAAGACTATAAAAGCATACGATGCGCTCACCGTAGAAACTTGGCCGTGTGAGAGCAAGGGTGTTACCTTTCCTCGTTCATACAGAGTTTTGCGCGGAGATGAAATAGTTGCAGAGGGCACGTCTATGTGGGCACTTGTAGATACAAAAAATCACCGTTTGTTAAAAAACGGAGATATTGATATGTCAAACTATACTTTCGGTGAACAGATAGATTTACCGATTCGTTTTCGTATTCCGCCAGAACTTGATTTAATCGAAGTGGGTGAGCACACGGTAAGATATTCGGAAATAGACTGCAATATGCACATGAACAATACGAATTATCCCGATATGATATGCAACTATATTCCCGATATTGAAAATTTGTTTGTTCGTGAATTTACCGTAAGTTTTGTATCGGAAGCCCCCTACAAGTCGAAGTTATCCTTGAATATGGCAAAGGCAAACGACGAGGACGTATATTATTTCCGCACAGTAATAGACGGGAAAACAAACATAGAAGCAAAAGTCTCTGTTGAAACAATGTAATATCAGGCGCGAAGCGAAACTTCGCCATACCAAACAAAAAAGCACCCAATTGGGTGCTTTACTTTATCTTCCGCTGGTATTCGTCTTTGCCGAAGATACCCCCGCCCTGCGTCTGACAAGCGCGCTTGTCGATCTTCGGGCGGGGTATGCGAACCAGATTCTTGCTCTTTTTCCTTCTTTTAGACTTTTGATGTGAGAGAGAGCAAGAAGGCAGGCGCGAAGCGAAACTTCGCCATACCAAACAAAAAAGCACCCTATTGGGTGCTTTTTTGTTTGGTGGGGGAAGCTGGATTCGGACCAGCGAAGTCAGTGACAACAGATTTACAGTCTGCCCCCTTTGGCCGCTCGGGAATTCCCCCATATTGATTTGTGGAGCTGGTGGACGGACTTGAACCCCCGACCTGCTGATTACAAATCAGCTGCTCTACCAACTGAGCTACACCAGCACGCTCTCCACAACGTTCATTATTATAGCAGAACATTCTCGTTTTGTCAATAGTTTTTTTGAATTTTTTTGAGTTTTTTTAAAAAAGTTTTTATTGTCGCATTTTTGCACATACTGTTATTTATTTTTGCTCAAGAATTATTGACTTTAAATAAAAAAAGTATATAATAAAATTAGGTAACGAAGCCGTAACAACACGAAACAATAATAAATATGATTTTTCAAAGAAAGGAAAATAAAAATGTCTCTTATAACAGTAACCAAAGATAATTTCGAAGAAGAAGTAATAAAATCAAATATCACCGTACTTTTGGACTTTTGGGCTTCTTGGTGCGGTCCTTGCCGTATGGTAGCACCTACCGTTGAGGAAATAGCATCCGAAAGGTCTGACGTCAAAGTTGGAAAGATAAACGTAGATGAGCAAGGTGAACTTGCACAGGCGTTTGGTATTATGAGCATACCGACACTCGTTGTTATGAAAGACGGAAAGATAGTGCGTCAAGAAGTGGGATTTCGCCCGAAGGCAGATATTCTCGCTATGTTAAACGACTGACTTTGCCTTATTCCCTACTACGATATAAAAAACAACTCAACTTCAGACGGAGTTGAGTTGTTTTTGTTTTGCGCTTTATTGAAATTATTCTGCTTTAGCAAATATCATTCTATTCCACTTCGTAACAGCGCCTGTTGACAAGTGGTAGTAGTAACGCCAACCGCCGATGCAGAAGAGGTCTGACGGAATGCTTCCGTCTTCCTTTATGTTATCAAGCGACTGAAGGTCGTTTATCTGCATTGAGAAGTAAGCGGGGTCGCCTGCAACGAGCGCCTTGCCTTCCTCGGTCTTCGCAGGAATCTTGAAGATTGCGTAATATCTGTTTGCATCCTTTGCCTGCTTGAAGGAAACTTCTATTTCCTCAAAGAAGTTTGAATGCTCAGGGCTTGAACTGTAATCTTGTTCGGGGTTTGCAAACTTTTTGTAGCCGTATGCGTCAATCTTTACAACGTTTCTTGTAAGTTTCGTAGGTTCTACGTCAAAGGTGTAGTGAACTTCTACTGCGTCGTTGTGCCACGGGTTAGCCAAACTCAAACAGTATGCTTCTCCGCGAGTGACAAGTGTCGGGTCATAGACGTCTGCATAAACGTATACCCACTCGCCGTCCCACGCAACAGTGAATTTGCCTTTTACGTATATCATTCCGTTATGTCCCATAGGATATGCGAATACGTCATCGGAATAATAAACTGCTTTCGATTCCTTAAAGATAGCGTCAACGGGCTCGTATACTTTCACGCCGTTCTGGTCTCTTGTTTCCTTGAAATCCATCGAGATGTTTTCTTTATAAGGAATGAAAATTTCTGCATCTTCGTAAATAGCGGTAACTTTATATTCAAGTTTCGTTTCTTTTACTTCTTCAATTGAAAGGTCGGCATACTGCTCCTCAAAGTCAGACCATTTTCTGTCTACTACTTCAAGTGTTTTATCCCAACCAACGAAGAACTTTCCGTAAACTTTGGGCGCTTCGGGCGCTTCTACACTTCCGCCTTCTGTAACCGTGACAGTCTCGCCGATAACTACTCCGCCATCGCCGTAAAAGGTAACGTTGTACGTATCAAGAGGGCGATACATCGCGTATATGTCAAGGTCTGACGTAATACTTGAAAAACCATCTATATCCCAACCGAGAAAAACGTAGCCTTCGTGCTTCGGATTCACAGGGGCTTTTGCAGATTTTCCACGGTTTATTTCCGTTTCGGAAAGCACCTTCGAGTCGAATTCTTCAGGCTCAATAAAACGTACGGTGAACTTTGTACGCATAGTGGTTGTAACAACAGTTGTGGTAACTGCCGAAGTAGTTGTAGTTGCTTCGCTCGGCTCTGTTACTTCGGGAGTTTTTTCGCCGCAGGCAACAAGCAGAATAGCAAGCACTGCAACCAAGAGAATGAGTAAAGACTTTTTCATATTGTTCTCCTTGAATAGTTATTCTGACTATATTATACATTATTTTCACTTATATTGTCAACCGTTAATATGCAAGTTTGTCTCTTCTATTTAAAAAAAATAACGCACTCAAACGAGTGCGTTATTTTCAACTAATTTATTCTATTTCTCAGTTCTTGCCAGCGAGAGAGAACTGGAACCAGTTAGAGTAGTCAGGGCGGTTACCACCGGAGCAGAACATATTGTTGAGGTCGTCAAGAGAACGAAGGTCATTGATCTGTTCAGAGAAGGAAACTGTATCAGCAGCCTGTGCTACTACACCGTCTTCAGCCTTTGCAGGGATCTTGAAGATGATATGATATGTATCAGCATCAGGAGCCTGCTTGTGAGATACTGTGATGTCAGCGAACCACTTGGACATTTCAGGATGCTTCTGACCGTTAGAACCGTCATCGGAGTACATACGGTAGCCGTAAGCGTCAAGTTTAACAACCTGTCTTGTGCTTGCAGAGGGTTCTGCGAAGAAGCAATAGTAAATTTCTATAGAGTCATTCTGCCAAGGGTTAACTTCTGCGTTACAGTAAGCTTCACCTCTGGTAAGAACTGTGGGGTCATAAACCTTTGCGTATACGTATACAAATTCGCCATCCCAAGCAACAGAGAATGTAGCGCTATTGTTTACGCTTTCTGTTGCGCTAGTACCACGGTGAATCTTGAGATCCTTAGAGAGATACTTTGCAGTTGTCTCAGAGAAGATGGGATCAACGGGCTCATAGTTCTTCTTGCCGTTTGCATCGGTTACTTCTTTGAATTCCATGGAGATGCCTTCCTTGTATGCAACAACACCGTCAGCATCTTCGTATGTAGCAGTAACTTTGTATTCGAGGGGCTTAGCAGCGATTTCCTCTGCGGAGAGGTCCTTGTAAGCTTCGAAGTCAGACCAGTTACGGTCTACCTTACCAACCTGCTTATCCCAACCGGCAAAGATCTTACCAACAGTCTTGGGAGCTTCGGGAGCAGCAACTGCTTCGCCTTCCTTAACTGTTACAGGCTCGCCGAGTTGTGTGCCGTCTATGTTGTAGAACGTTACTGTGTAGGTATCTACAGGACGATAGAGCGCTGTGATGGTGAGGTCAGATGTGATGGAACTGTAGTCCTCTTCATCCCAACCGAGGAAGATGTATCCTTCGTGAGAGGGGTTAAGGGGCGCTCTTGCTGCCTTGTTACGAGCAACCTGAGTTTCGCTAATAACAGCACCGCCGAAGAGTTCGGGTTCAACGAACTTAACGGTGTACTTAGAGGGAAGTGCAGTTGTAGTTGCAACGGGAGCCGCAGTTGTGGTTGTTGCAGCTGCATCTTCTGTGATTTCGGGTTCTTTGTTTCCGCCGCAAGCTACGAGAGCAACTGCAAGAGCGAGAATCATAAGAACCAAAAGAGTCTTTTTCATTGGTTTATTCTCCTTTTTTAAAATTAAATTTGCCGATTCTTTTTTTTCGGTTGTACTAATTATATACTTTTTTTTCGAAAAAATCAATATTTTGTAGTAAATTTCAACTGTTTTTTTAACTATTAAGACATTTTCGGCACTATGCACATAACAAGAAAGTGCAATTTGTATAAAATGCAAAGTGTTTTCAAGCCGAAAGCGTTCAATTATAGAAATTACGATAGAATATTTGTGTTTTAAACAATTTCTGACAGTTTTTTCACCACGTATCCGCCGATAATGAGGCCTGCGACCGAGGGGACAAAAGAAACCGATGCAGGCGGATGTCTTCCGTTTTCTTCTTGTTGCACACTCGGTTTTATAGGTTGCTCTGCGCTATATAAAACGTCAAGAGAGTCTATTCCCTCCTCTGCCAGTTTTTTTCGCATTACTCTTGCGAGGGGACAGGTGTGGGTTTTCTTTATATCGGTAACGGTGAAAAGTTCGGGGCAAAGTTTGTTTCCCGTGCCCATTGAAGATATTATCGGTATGCCGACGGATTTCGCGATTTTTATAAGCGAGATTTTTGACGTCACTGTATCTATTGCATCAATTATATAATCAGGCTTATAGTTTTTCAAAATCGTTTCTATATTCTCGGCAGATACAAATTCGGGGATTTCAACTATATTGACGTCGGGGTTTATACTGTATGCACGATCTGACGCCGCTTTTGTTTTTAGCATACCTACCGTATTTTTCGTGGCGAGAATTTGCCTATTGAGATTACTCTCGCTCACGGTGTCAAAGTCAACGAGTATAAAAGAGCCTACTCCCGAACGCACAAGCGCTTCAAGTGCGTAGCCACCGACACCGCCAAGACCGAATACGGCTACCGTAGAATTACGCAAACGTGTCATTGCGTCTTTTCCAACTAGGTATTCCGTTCTTATGAACTTTTCGTTTTCTTCAATATTTTTACGATTACTATTTTCTTGCATTTGTTTTTCCGTTTTTATTTTTTAATTTTGTCAAAGAGTTCCTTTATTACGGGATAGAGCGCATCTGCCATTCTCACCGAGCCGAAGTCTGTCGGGTGAGATGCATCTACTGTGCAACAGTCGCGGTCGCCCTCACCGAAAAGTTCGCGCGCGGAAACGAAAGCGACAAGGTTGTCACCTTCGGATACTGCTCTTTCGTAGGTTTCGCGGATTATGTCTTCTCTCTTCTGATAGAAGGTATAATCTGCGGCAGGTTTGTCATAAAGCAATATCGGTACGCCGGGGTGCTTTTCTCTCAATCTTGCATAAATGGAATAGTGAGGCGGAAGCACTCTGTCGGGGAATTTCGCGTACATATTATAGTCAAAGGCGAAAAGCGAAGCATCGATAGAGTTGATGTAATCAATCATAGGTTCTTCTGCGTTTCCGTTGCCCGAAAAACCGAGATTTAAATAATCTGCGTTAAGTCTTCTGCCGAGTATTGCCGTATAGTCGTTTCCGGGGTGCGAAACGCATCCGCCTTGAGTTATTGAACTGCCGTAAAACAGTATCGGTTTTTTCACCTCATATTCGGGGGCGCGTTCTACTGTCGAAGTTGCCGCGACACCGATATAAAGTTCGGCAACACCTCCGTAAAGCGGAAAATAAACGTCTATCACGCTTTTGTGGTTTTCACCTTTTGAGGTGTTTTTATGGAAAAGGACGTTTTTCTGTGCGAAATAAATTTTCTCTTTCAGAGGGTTTTCAACTTCTTTTAAAAAGTCCTTAAAGTTGGGAGAATAACTATTTTCAAAAAATCCGTCTGCATAGACACCGAAGCCGTGGCTACCTCTTATAGTCATGTGCGCCATAGGTTGAAACGCAGGTACAGATGCCTTTATTGCGATATACGGAGAATCGGTAACAAAGCGGAGTCTGCCGCCCGTTGTCATTCTTACCGCCCAGCCGAGTTTTTTATTCGCAGACAGCGCGACGGCGGCAGGCATACGGACATAAAGTCCGTCTTTTTCTTCGTAATAAACACCGTAAAGCGCCATACGCTCATCGTGTGCGCTTATCCATTTTACATCGTCCTCATCTTTGACAGCGACTGTCGCAAAATTAGGATCTATCGTTGAAATATCCATAATAGTACTCCTTTGCTATACTTTCATACGTTTATTATAAAATATATAGATAAAAAAGTCAACAAAATTCAAAAGGTAATTTTTATTATTTGATTTTCGTTTTATGGAAAAACGCGCCACGCAAAAGCGCGACGCGTTTATTTCAGAGGTATTTATCTAAGCACTTTCCACTTTTCATAGCGAGAGCATGCGCACATATTGCTTGGTCTATCAGATCTTGGAAAAGGGCCGTTTAAGCACCAGCATTTGCCCTTTGTGGATTGGTTATCAAGAACAACCATATTACCAAAGTAGTTAGGCTCTCTTGGTCCTATCCAATACTCGCACGTAGCACATAGGTTTTCTGTGCCTGATATTTGATATGACATATAATAAGTTCTCCTTTTTATTTTGGATTAAAGATTATCAATGAAGTCACACACGAGGGTGGCAAATATGTTCACGCCGTTTTCGTCTTTTGTTTCTGTGTATTCGCAATGCTTACCGTGCTGCTCTTTGAGGTAAATATTATCCTTGTGACCGAAGTGCTCCAGTGTTTTTACTGTCAGACGGACCTGCTCAAGACGCGCGAAGATATCGTTATCCGACGCAAGAAACAGCATTGGAGAATATTTTTCATCACGCCCGATGAAATAAAGAGGCGCTCTCTCGTCTACTATAACGCGTTTTGAATCCTCGCCACTATGTTTCAGAATATTGAAATGCACTGTCGGCTGACCTGCATCGTGAATATAGCCGTCGATGTCGGTAGGCTTCAAGCCTACTGCCTCGAAATAACGTCTGTCAAAGCAAAGCATCATTGAAAGATAACCGCCTGCGCTTGTTCCGCCGACGAAGATGCGGCGGCAATCACCGTATTCTTTGATGTGGTCAATAAGATAACGAACGGATTCGGCAGAGTCCACGATAAAATCGGGGAATTTAGCATCGGGGTACATACGGTACTCAACACTTGCTATCGCTACTCCCCTATTGCAAAAACTCTCTGCAAATTCGGGTGCTGCCGCTTTGCGTGATGCCCACTCCAAACCGCCTCCGTGAAACCAAATGAATAAGTCAAACGCGCCCTCGTCGGGTATGTAGAGGTCGAGCATAAGACCTTCTTTGTATGTAATATCAGGTATGATTTTCATAGCAATTCTCCTTTTTTAAGTAAGTGACCGACTTTTGTCGCTTCTTCTTGCTTTGTGTCTACTATTTTAAGTATAGCCCAAAGAATCCACGTTTGCAATAGTAAAAAAATTACAAGGCATGCTCATCATTGTCTTGTTTTTTTACTTTTCAAGCGTTCCGCACGCAAGGCGAGACGATGACATTGCGGAGTTGTTCCTTTGTATTTCTTGAACACTTTCGTAAAATAACCGCTCTCCCAAAAACCGCAATCTGTGGCTATTTGAGTGATAGTCAGATCTGTGGATTCAAGCAAAAAAGTTGCTTGCTCAATGCGATAGGAATTTACATAATTCATAGGAGTTGTATGTGTAAGCGAATAGAACACCTTGCAAAAATAGCGTGCATTCATCCCTATAACACCTGCAAGTATATCAAGTGAGAGCTCCTCGTTATAGTGATCCTCGATGTACTCCAGCACAGGCTTTATTCGAGAAGACCATCGGCTTTCGTTTGAAGCTTTTTGATAACGCCCTCCTTTTATCAGCCACGAGAAAAGATTTGCAATTGTCGCCAAGGTCTCAAGGGCGAGGCAGGGTGATTCACTTGCGTTTGAGAAAAGATCTAAAACGTCTGTAGGAGCCTTGTCTTCCTCGGTAAAAAAACGTGTGGGCACAAAATCCATACGAAAAAATGGACGAAGATGCGTTTTTACCGCTTCAGTCTTGCCAAACAGACCGTAAAGATCAAAAACAA
>JAZOLR010000193.1:0-5296 GCA_045653255.1 Eubacteriales bacterium
CTTCTTCGGGTCTTTCGTCATTGTAAAACGGTATACGTCAAGGTCATACTCGTTTTCGTCACCGACGTTGTATATGTATTCTTCGCCAAGTTCAAGGTTTTTAAGACGCACCTTGCAGGAGAGATACTTGTCTCCGTTTACGCAGGGGATTTCGGTTTTTGCCTCGATAACGGTTGAGTTTTCTTCTGTGAAACCACCGTCGCGGTCATAGTCGCTCACCTTTGCGTATCTTACGCGAGGACCTTTTCTTGTATTTATCTGAAACCAAACGAGACGGCGCTCGGTATCGTTTTCACCCACTTGCAAGGAAAGGGAAGTTATTCCAAAATCGTTTCTGTAAGTTTCCATTGAGTTTTCTCCTTTTGGGATATATTTATGAAATCAGTATAACACAAAAAGCAAAGAAAATAAAGCATTTTAAATAAAAAAACGGGCAAGAAAAAATTCTGCCCGTTTTAATATTGCAACAATTGTCAAAATGTAAATAAAACTTTGCATTTCACGTTAATGGGTATACAAATCGTTGCGGAGTTCGTTTATGAAAATGTCTTTGTCGTTACCGCCGTTTACACCGAATGACTTGTATTCGGAGACGGGACGGCCGTCAAAGTCTATTTCTGCCATTACGTAACCGCTTACACCGCTTCCTCTTGCGATAATTTCGCCTGTTGTCGGGTGAGCGATACAGGATTTTTCGGGGGTGGGATTAGAGGTTATCACGTACATACCCGTGTCACGCGCACGTGTCACAAGTCTTTCTTCGTGATAACCGCGAGTGAGCCAGAATAAAACTTCCGCGCCCTGCTTTTCTATCTCTTTCGATGCCTGGGTGAACCATTGGTCCCAGCAAATGAGAATGCCGAAACGGCAGAAAGGAGTTTCAAAAACTCTTATCTCGTCTCCGGGGACAAGTCCGACTTTGAGTTCGGAGAGTGTGAGATGGGTTTTTCTGTATCTGTCTACAATTTCTCCGTCGGGAGAGATGACGAATGCGGTATTATACTGATGACCTCTTTCGTCTTCTTCAAGCGAGGTGAAAAGCACGTAGTAACCGTACTGTTTCGCTTTTGCACAGACTTTTTTCATCTCTTCGCTTTCATCGTTTAAGAACAATCTTGCGTTAGCGCGAAGACAGTGTACTCCTTCCGTAAAGCAGATGAGGTCGGGTTTTTCTTTTGCCGGGCCTGCTTTGTCGAGAATATCGTAAACTTCTTGCATATTGCTTTCGGGAGTACCCTTGCACTCAATATACGCGGTGGCTATTTTTGCCACTCTATGCGCTTTCTTTTCGAGAAGTTCAACTTTCAGTTCGGAGAAATCAACGCAACCGTCGCCGTAGAAGAAAGCGAGAAGTTCAATTTCGCAGGTTTTTGCACCGTTTGGCATTTCGCCTTCAAAGGTGTATTTTTCTTCGCCTTTCGTGAAGTAGTCCGACTGAATTTTCTTTCCGTCTTCGTCATAGAAGAGGATAAGCGCCATAGAAAGCGATTTCTTTGTCGAGCAGTTGACTTTCACTTCTGCGCAAATGCGCTTGTCTGCGAAGTCTTTTGCGTCAACGGTGGAATAGAACATTCCTGCGGAGAAATACGCGTTTTCTTTGGATTTCACCTTGAAAATTCCGTTTTCTTCTTCAAAAACGGGAGCAGTTGCTTCAAGGAATGTTTTCGTTTCAAAGTTTTTAAAATCAATAATCAAGTTTCACGCCCTCCACTTCATCGTCGATGTGATTTTTCATAACTATGAGTTTTCTCTTCAAGGAGTTGCTCATAGGAGTTTTGTACATATAAACGGTTTCTTCGCCTGAGGTCGTGGGGATAAGCACGGACTTCGAGGTGTCAAGGAGTGTAATAAATTGTTCTACGTTTTCTATCTCTCTGCGCATTTCTGCCTGAAGTTCCGCTTTGAAGGGCGCTTTATCTTCAGACTTGTCGGACTCGTGCGTGAGATACTGCGCTTTCATCAACGCCTTGTCGGTGAATATCATGTGACGCATAGCGCGGATTCTGTCAGAGAGGTCGCGCAAGTGGTCGCATACACCGTCGCCGAGGTCTTCGATAAGCGAAATTGCCTCGGAAAGTTCGGGAATGAGGAGTTCTTCACAGGTTTTCGTCGCGTGTCTGAGTACTGCGTCGCTTGTTTTCTGCTGGAAGTTGAAGCAGGACATATCAATCCACGAGGGGTCTGTCTCGTATGTGTAGAACATATAGGGTTTATAGTATCTTGTCTCGTTAAAGGAGAGTATCTTCTGGTTAGGTACAACGGGCCAGAAAAGTTTTCTGAACAGCGTTCTTGCGGATACGAACAAACTGCACGCCCAATACATACTGTCGCCTGCGCCTTTTATATACTTCGCTTTCGGCAAGTCAAGGTTGAACTTGTCGCATATCTGCCATACCTTGAAAAGAACTTCCGCTTCTTTTTCGGTGTTTGTGAAACGGCGTGCTTCATTCCAAAGGAAGTCTTCTATATCGTCTATCTTTCCGTATTTTACTGCGCGTACTACTTCGTTGTTTATGTAGTCGGGAACGAAAGCGCGTGAGCAAAGACCGCCACGCAAAGTGAAGTTCTTTGCTCCCGAGTTGACAACTTTCATAAGGTGGTTGTAGGTCGTGCGAGGGAAGGGGAAACCGACAAGCGGAGCATAGGTTTTCCAGTCGTGCGCTATGCCGTTTGTGATAAATTGCGCGTCTTCTATTCTCTCTGCAAGTTTCTTTTTGTAACTTGACGCATCGCCGATGCCGAAGTTGTCTTTTCCCGATGCAAAGGAAGTGAAGTTGGAGGTAACGCCTACTTCTTTCGGGAGATTGTTTATTACGTCTTCTTTTTCTCTGTCGGAGAATACCCAGTCAAGATTGAGGTTAACTCTCGTTTTCGGGTTGTGCTTTTGCGCCGTTCTTGCAAGTGTTGTGAGCAAGGGGTTTACTATTTCGTGGAACTTCTTTTCAAAAAGACGAAGAGGACCGTTGCTCTTCATATAAGAGCGGTCTGCCCACGGGAAACTTGCGTTTGAGTCCTGCGACCAGATTTCAAAGAGGGCAAGTTCGGGCACGTCCTGCATAAGCATTTCCATCATCTCGGAAAAATGTTCGAGAACAAGCGGATGCGTGGGGTCAAGTCCGTATTCGGGCGCAGCGGAATATGCATCATAGTCTACACGCGCGCCGCGCAATTCGGGATACTTCGCAAAAAATCTTTCGGGAATGCATCTCGGCTCAAAGGAAGTGAACACGGGCGCAAGACCGAGCGTATTTGCAAGACGGGCATTCTTTTTGAGGTTTTCACGGTTCTTTTCAAGCATTGATTCCTTGTGAACGCCGCGGAAAAGTCTGCTCTCGTAGAACATGTCAAGACCCGGGCAGTAGGTACACCACCAGTAATATACGTCATTCTGATGAGCGCGTTCTCTTACCTGTATCGGAATATCGTCATAGAGGGTGTTTATCTCGAAACTCTCAACACCCGTTCTTACTGCGTCTATCATGTGTATTTCAAGGTCGAAGTCGTCTGCCGCTCTTGCAAAACCGCCGTAGAAGTCGTCAAAGTTTTCGTAAAGACGGTCAAAACGCGAGACGTTGTACTCGCGGAGAACAGCCTCGGGCATATCCGCTACCTTCAAAAGTGCGTGAAGGCAGTCTATCTTTCTTTGACCGCAGATTATATATCCGCCCTCGTCTAATTTGTATATGAGGTGGTAACGGTCGTTTTGCCCTTTGTCCGAAAGAAATTCTGCAACCGAGGGAATAGTTTTCGCTTCTTCTTCTGTGCAGATATTTATTATTGCCGTGTCAATATCCGATGAAACTCTGTACTGAAAACCGAGTTTTCTCGAT
Source organism: Eubacteriales bacterium (assembly GCA_045653255.1). Taxonomy (GTDB): domain Bacteria; phylum Bacillota; class Clostridia; order Oscillospirales; family CAG-272; genus UBA1740. The sequence goes on from JAZOLR010000193.1 coordinate 3,831, forward strand.
ATGAGTTCAATACCGTCAGAGTAGTCGGAAAGCGACTTTGAAAGATTGATTTTTAACATTTAAAAATCCTCCGTAGTAAAATTGTGCTTGTAATGTTTTCAATATTTTTGCTCTGAAAAATAAAGAAAAGCAAAAATTGTTATTGAGCGAAAAGGAAAAAGTTTCCTAAACTCTTTCAAATTGACTATATTATAACACGATTTGGCAGGTTTGTCATTATAATTAACGATTAAAAAATGATACAAAACGATTATTTTTTGTTGACTTTGGGGGTGTTTCATAGTATAATAGAGAAAAGAGGTGTTAAAAATGGATAAACTCGATTTTTATGAAAATCCCGAATATGCCATAAAAACCTACGTCAAAACGGGATACAGTTCGTATATGCCCGGCTGGAGATGGGACCGCGTTTCCGAGACTTGTACTTTGTATTACGTCATTTCGGGCGAAGTCAGATTTTCGCTTGACGGCAAGGATTACAACTGCGTTGAAAACGACGTGTTTTTTCTCACTCCCGAAGAACATGCAAAAATGTCAAATCCGTCGAGACGGCAGAAGGCGTCGCTTTATTACGTTATTTTTGAATTGCAGGACGGTATTTTTCCTTCCGACTTGGGAATGGAAAGACCGATAAAGGACGTAGAGCATTCTTTGTTTGATATATGCAGAGAACTTTATAAAACGCGTCTTGCACAGGGGCGCGCGCACAGTCTTCTTGAAAAGTCTTTGTTTTTGCGCCTTGTGTATGAACTTATTACTTACAAGTTGAACGCGCAAGAATGCGTCGGCTCGGACTTGAATCTTGAACGCACCGTGCGATATATGAAAATGAACTTCTATAAGCAAATGTCGGTTGAAGACCTTGCAAAGTACGCAGGGTACAGCACTTCGCATTTCAGAAGGCTATTCGTTGAAAACTACGGCGTATCGCCGCACGAGTATCTGCTCAATTACAAGATAGAGAGGGCGAAAGAATTGCTCGTTGAAGAAGAGGGAAGAAGCGTTGACGAGGTGGCGGACATTCTCGGCACGTGTAATTCGTCTTATTTTTGCAAACTGTTCAAAAAGAAGACGGGAGTTTCCCCGCACAAATTTAAAAAAGACAACAACGTGAAGTGATTTTTTGCTTTTGCGTTTGTGAAATAGGAACGCGAAAAAAGGCTGTTACACCCGAATTTTACGTCGGGTGTGATTTGCTTAATTACGCTCTTGCGCATATTTTCATTTCGTAATGAATATTTATATATGATGAGCGTTTACTCTCGCGTGTGCGTTAGCACGAAAAAATAAAAAAGGAGAAAAGACTTTGGAACTTACACTTTTTGAACTTGTCACGCGCTTGTCTGTCGCGGCAGTATGCGGCGGACTTATAGGCATAGACAGAGGAAGAAAAAACCGCGCCGCAGGTTTTCGTACTTATATGCTCGTTTGTATGAAGTCGGATCGTAGCCATGTCGTTCTGTGGG
>JAZOLR010000194.1:0-4770 GCA_045653255.1 Eubacteriales bacterium
AGACGGAATCCGTAGTCGACGAGGTTTTACTTTCTTGCGATGTCGCCGCCGCTCAAAACTCTTACCTGCGGAAGAGTTACGTGCGACTCGTCGACGTAAAGTACGAAATCGTCGGGGAAATAGTCAAGCAGAGTGAACGGCATTGAGCCCGGCTCTCTGCCTGCAAGAACTCGGGAATAGTTTTCTACACCCGAACAAAATCCGACTTCGCGTAGCATTTCAAGGTCGTATTTCGTGCGCTCTTCTATTCTCTGCGCTTCTATCAATTTCTTTTCCGACTTGAAAAATTCCACGCGCTCGTGCATTTCGCGCTCTATTTCAAAAAGCGCTTCTTCCCTTTTCTTGTCCGATACTGCGTAGTGCGTGGCAGGGAAAATTACGGCATACGAGAGATTTCTCACGGTTTCGCCCGTGACAACACGTATTTCGCTTATTTTATCTACCTCGTCACCGAAGAATTCTACTCTTATCGCGGTTTCGCTGCTTCCCGCAGGGAAAACTTCGACGGTGTCGCCGCGCACGCGGAATTTTCCGCGCACGAAGTTGAGGTCGTTTCGCTCATAACTTATCGCAACGAGGTGAGAAATGAAATCGTCGCGCTCAAGCGTTTCGCCTTCTCTGACAGAAGCAAGCAAAGACTTGTATTCCGCAGGGTCACCGAGGGTGAATATACACGATACACTCGCGACTACGATAACGTCACGGCGTTCAAGCAATGATGAGGTCGCGCTATGGCGAAGCATATCTATTTCCTCGTTTATCATTGCGTCTTTTTCTATATACATATCCTTGCCCGGAATGTATGCTTCGGGTTGATAGTAGTCATAGTAGGAAACAAAGTATTCTACCGCGTTTTCGGGGAAAAACTCGCGGAATTCTGAGCAAAGTTGCGCGGCGAGAGTTTTGTTATGTGCGAGGACGAGGGTGGGGCGGTTTACGTTTGCTATAACGTTTGCCATTGTAAACGTTTTTCCCGAGCCTGTGACACCGAGAAGTGTCTGCGCCCGCTCACCTGCGAGAATGCCTTCCGTCAACGATGCAATGGCCTCGGGCTGGTCGCCTGTCGGTTTGTATGCGCTTTTCAGTTTGAATGCCGCTTCTTTCATTGTTCCCCTCCTTTTTGACAATTTGACAACACTTATCTTATTATATCATACTAATATATTATACTACACCGAAAAAGACAAGTCAATACGTAAATTTTACAAGCCGAGACTAAAATATAAAATTGGCGCAGTATCCTCAGGGGAACTGCGCCAAAAAAGATTTTTTAAATTATGCAAAAACACAAAAGCGATTTTGTTATTTCTTTTCGTTCAACCTATTTATTATTACTTCAACGTCATAGGATAATTTTTCTACGGGAATCACGAGCATGGGGGCACTTGAAAAGACAAGGAAATCTGCTTTTCTCTGTCCGTCATGAGTGTCTACCGTACTTGTTTTTCTTTCACATCCTGCGGGCAACGGAATTTCGTGCTCTGCCGACGTCAAGGTGCTGTTTATCATATCCGCTTTGCTTAATTTGACTGTGCAACTTTCAGACGAAAAAACAAATTCCGCAATAGAATAAATGGGAGTTCTCGCTTTTTTATCCATTCCTATGCCAATGGGGGTGGCGGAAAGGTCATAGGCAGCGAGGATATTTTCGCCCTTTCTTTTCACATTATTTTCAAGCAATATGCGTTCCAAAACATCCTCATATTCTGCGTCTTTTATCTTTGACGTTTTGATAAAAACCAGCGCAACTGCGGAGATAACCAACAACGGCACGGCAAGGAATTTTGAGTACGCAAAAAAAGAAATGACTCCAAGTCCGCCTATAACGAACAGTATTGCTTCGGGGATTGTGTTATACTTTTGGGAAAGGTATTTTTCTACCGTAGTCTTCTTGCTTTCTTTCATTCTTTTACTCCTTTTTGAATTGTTTAGAGTGAGTGGTATCGCAATTGTAACAACTATGACAGGAAATGTCAATATAAAAGAGCCTTGTCGTGCTCAATCGTCGAGTTAATCTGCCCATTCGTCAAGAAAATTGCACTCACGCAATACGCTTTTTGCAAGTAGCACCTTAAAGTTATTAACGCTACGGCTAATTTTTATTTCCTTGAAAGTGAGGGAGAATTTTCGAGCACGTAGCGATAATTTGAGAAAAGAAACGCAAATTGCACGGCAGACAGTATAACGAGAAGGCACAAGGCGGACAAAATTGCGCCAAGCACACAGTTTCCGATGTTTTGATAAAATCCTGCTTCTATTACGTAGAAGATCTCAAAAAACGTGGTATGCTCTGCGCTGAATCCGAAGAATGCGTAAAATATCATAAAGGGAATCTGGAAGCAGATATATACTACACAGCGGAGAGGATTCATCTTCCCGAAGTTTGAAATATAGTAACGGGAAAGCGAGAAATTTTCTTCTGCCAATGCTTTTTTGAGCGAATCGCGGTATTCTGTGTACCTTGCCTCCGTGAGTGAGTGCCATATACAGAATACAGTCAATGCAACAACACCAAATATAAGCACTGTCACGTGAGCGCGTGAGATATATCTGTCTCTTGCAAGGTCTGTGACCATGCGTTTTACGAGGATGTTGTAAAACAATCCTGAAAGGATATGATATCCGCACAAAATCATAAACCACTTTATAAGGCTTCTTATTTTTTCCTTTGTTGTTTGTCTCATTTCTTTTCCCCTTTTTTCTTTATTTTAACACGAAAAACAAGAAAAGTAAACAAACGCGTAGTTGAATTGGATACACGAATAGTTGAAAAAAAGAACTCGCGTGGCGAGTTCTTTTTCTGTATATTTATTTTTTGAAGTGCTTTTTGACGGTTTCAAATGCGAGTTTCGGGCGGCGGTATTCGTCGACGATGCCTTTGTTGTTTCTTGTTCTTGCTCTTTGCTGATACCACCAACTTTCGTCTGTGACGCGGCAATCGGCAAACTGCCAGATGTATACACCGCATACGTTGGGGTTATTCATATAATACTCGAGGCTTTCGTCAATTATTTGCGCTTGACGCTCTTCACTCCATTTTACGTGGGTGGGCTCACGGAATCCGTAGATTGCCGCGCCGCCGAATTCACTGATTATCATAGGTTTGCCTGCGCCGCCCGTTGTCTGTATCCACGCATACTGTTTTTCAAATTCGGTGTCTACCTTGTTTGAATCGTACCAACCCGAATAGATATTGAATGATACGATGTCGGGCATATCAAGGCATATATCTTTATAGTAACGGCAGGAAGCGGAAGTCAAGGGGCGAGAGGTATCGAGTGAGCGAATCTGCTCATACTGTTTTTTATACATTTCTCTTCCCTCTTCGGTCTCGCTCGCGCACTCGTTGAGAATTCCCCATATTATGATTGACGGGTGGTTGTAGTGGAATTCTATCATTTCGTCTATGCAATCTTTGCATTGGCGCTCGAAGTTGGGATTCTGCATATCGGGCAGATAAAGACCGCGCGCGTGGTTTTCTTCCCATACGACAATACCTTTTTCGTCGCAGAGGTCAAGGAAAATTTCATCATTGGGATAATGGCAGGTACGAACGGAATTCGCGCCCGACTCAATAATAAGTTCAAGGTCTTTTACCATAAGTTGAAGCGGAATTGCACAACCGACGGTGGCGTAGTCTTCGTGTCTATTATAACCTTTTATGAAAAGTCTTTCGCCGTTTAATACTATGTCTTTTCCTTTTACTTCAATTTTTCTGAAACCTACGCGGTCGATAAGGTCATCGGTGACTTCGCCGTTTTTCTCTATTTTTGCCGTAAGGGTGTAGAGTTTCGGACTTTCGCATGACCACACGGAAACGTTTTCGTACTCTCTTTCATCGGTGAATACTGTGGTCACATTCGGCTCTGCGGTCGCTTCTATGCTCACGTTTTCATTTGCAAGAGAGAAAGAAAGGAGAACTTTTTCTGCGGTATCGGTGAGGTTTGTGAGTTTTATTTCGGTTTTTCCGTACCATTTTCCGTCGCGGAGTATGGGGGTAAAGTGAATATTTTCAATATATACGTCGGGCACGTATTCCATAACGACAGTACGCGTAAGTCCGCCGTAGGTGTAGTAGTCATTCGGGATATGGAGTGCACTCGCTTCCGAAAACGTATTGTCTACGTCAACGGAGATAGTATGTTCACCGCTTTTTACGTTTTTTACAACTGCAGAGAAAGGAGTGTATGCGTTGTAGTGGTGCGCTATTTTTTCTCCGTCAAAGGCAACGTCTGCCGTATGGCTGACACCTTTGAAAACGAGGCGGATATTCGCATCTTCTTTCACGTTAACACGGCGCGTATATATTCCGCGACCTCTATACGTGAGGAAGTCGGGGTGTTGTTCCCACGCAGACGGTACGGGCAGAGTGTAGCATTTCGAGGGGTATTTTTCCGAAACGAAATTCCACATTCCGTCGAGTTCTTTATAGTTTCTTACGTTGTGGCGTTCAAACAATCTTATCATTTGGATTTCTCCTTTTGAATGTTTTATGTACGAATAACATTGTAGCATTTTATATTTTATTTGTCAACGAAAAAAGATATAAAACGGTGCAAATAAAACTTTTTGGGAACTAAGTGTATAAAGAGTATGATTTTGGTAAGAATAGACGTAGAATTTCTTGAAAGGAATATGAAACTATGGAAAAAAACTCAAATCCAAAGGCTAACAGAATTCTCTACATCGTTGTCGTCTCCGTGCTTTGTATCACCGCGGTTGTTATCGGAATTACCGCCGCCATGCAAAAGGGAAAAACACCCGCAAAAG
>JAZOLR010000195.1:0-1063 GCA_045653255.1 Eubacteriales bacterium
TTTTATAGAGGTTATTCTGCCTCTTACCTTACCGATATTGATAAGGTGACCTTCGTCGTCAACGTGGAGTATCGGCTTTATACCGAGAAGTCCGCCGACAAAGGCGACGGTGGGGCTGACGCGACCGCCGCGTTTGAGGTATACAAGGTCGTCTACTGTGAAGAAGTGGCATATATTCAACTTGTTATTTTCAACGAATGCCGCGTTTTCTTCAATCGTTGCGCCCTTATTCTTGTTCTTCACCGCGAGGTAAACGAGAAGTCCCTGACCTGCAGAAGCCGCAAGTCCGTCAACTGTTATAATCTTTCTGTCGGGGTACTTTCCGCAGAGTTCACTTGACGCAATGCGAGATGCGTTGTAAGTACTGCTAAGTCCCGAAGAAAATCCAATATAGAGAATATCTTTTCCAAGCGAGAGGTAACGCTCAAAAAGTTGCGTGTGGTCTGACGCGTTGAGTGCCGCGGTCTTTGCGACACCGCCTTCTCGCATCTTTGCGTAAAACTCGCCTATCGGCATTTCGTTGTTTTTGTACTGCTTTTCGTTTCCCTCAAAAGTGAAAGAAAGCGACGCGTAGTCTACGCCCCATTCTGCAAGAATTTCGTCGTGTATATCGCAAGCGGAATCTGTCAAAATTACGTATTCGCTCATATTTTCTCCTTTTTTGACAGACTTTTTCAGTCTATCCAATCTATTCTATCATATTTTATTATATTTTGCAAGAGTAATTTATACTTATCAAAAGTTAAATTTGTATTGCCCTTGTGAAAAATCTTTTGTTTTCTGTCTTTTTGCGGAAATCAGCAAAGGGTTTTTCCGTCTTCAAAGCCGATAAGAAGTCCGCCTCTCTCTGCATAAAAACTGCAAAGGGCGCGCGTGGAGTGAAGAGAAACCTCTGCGAGAGGGAAAAGGGAAAGGATTTTATCCTTTAGCAAAGCGGCGGAGTTTTCGTTTTCACAGTGGTGAATTCTCACTCTTCCGCCGAGGTAGCCTGCCTTTTTCATATTGGCGAAAAGGCAATCTACAGTTTTGAGCACGCCTCGTACTTTGTCCGTGACTTCGAGTG
>JAZOLR010000196.1:0-15943 GCA_045653255.1 Eubacteriales bacterium
CCGCGCACAGATATTCGCTGACGTTCGTACATACTGGTCAGGCGAAGCAACCGAGAGAGTTACAGGCTACAAACTCGAGGGTAAGGCAAAGGAATCCAACGGTATCATTCACCTTCTCAATTCCGGTGCTGCTTGTCTTGACGCATCAGGCGTTTGCACAGATGAGAACGGCAACGCTATCATGAAGAAGTGGTGGGAAGTTACCGAGGAAGATATAAAGAAGATGACCGACGCTACCGTTTGGTGCGAAGCAGGTCAGGACAACTTCCGTGGAGGCGGATTCTCGTCTCACTATACAACCAAGGCAGAAATGCCCTGCACAATGATTCGTATGAATCTCGTTAAGGGACTTGGCCCTGTTCTTCAGATTGCAGAAGGTTGGACAGTAAATCTTCCTGATGAAGTTTCCGACACACTTATGGAAAGAACCAATCCTACATGGCCTTGCACTTGGTTCGCTCCTCGTTGCGACGGCAAGGAAGGCTCACCTTTCAAGACCGCTTATGAAGTAATGATGAACTGGGGTGCAAACCACGGTGCTATCTCTTACGGTCACATCGGTGCAGACCTCATCACTATGAGCTCTATGCTCAGAATTCCTGTTTGCATGCACAACGTTCCCGAAGACGATATTTACCGTCCTGCTGCTTGGAACGCATTCGGTATGGATAAGGAAGGTCAGGACTACCGCGCTTGCGCTACTTACGGTCCTATGTATAAGTAATTCGTAAAAACGAATTCGATATACGTATAATTGAAAACGGCGGCTTTTACCATTCGGTAGAAGTCGCCGTTTTTTTTTTGCGTGATATTCAAATCTTTTTGAAAAGACCTTCGTTTGCTTTATCCACTATTTTTCTCACGGGAATATTTTCGTCTCCGCAAATCATAGCGATAAGTTCTTTTTGTGTCTCTTCCTTTATCGTTGTAGAGGTGATACGCATAAACTTTTCTGCAAGCCAGTCGACGCCTATGTTTTCGCAGGCTTCGCCTCTCGGCTCACAGTTACGGGAAGTGTAAACTTTTCCGTCTTTCGTTTCTATTTCCACGCGGCAGATACGGTGCGCGGGGAATTGCGCGTTTAACTCCTCGTCTGTCTCGAAGGAAAGTTTTTTCATCATTGAAAGAACTTTTTCGTCAGAGAGGTTTTCGTCCATTACTCTGTCTATGCCGAAGTCTCCGTATACTATCGAAGAAGCGACGGGATATGCAATATTGTACTGTGCTTCATCCGCGGTCTTCGGCTCTATTTTCGAGAGAAGAGTTGCGCGGTGGAAGGTCTTGACGGTGACTTTTTCTATATCGGTATAGGAAATAGAATTATTCTTCATCGTCTCAACACACGCATCAATTGCGGGATGCGCCCAACGGCAGCAAGGATACGGCTTGAAGTACAGTCCCATTACCTCGTATTTTTCACCGAGATCGTCTAAGTAGTGAGAATACTCTTCTGCTTCCAAGAGGTGCTTATTACCCGTAAAACCGCAAAGTTGCTCGGCAACGGCAAGTGCTCCGACCATAACGCCGAAAGGTACGCCGTCCTTGTTCATAGAGGGGTATTCAACGCTTCTTATACCGGGGACGAGAGGCGCGTTAAACTCGGATATTGAGAGCGCGTTATTAAGTTGTTCGCGTGTAAAGCCGAGTATTTTTCCGACACCTGCAACAACGCCGATAGCACCGAAAGTACCGCTTGAATGCGCGTAGTTGTAGTAGTCCATTATAGCCGCGCCCATACGGATAGTCGCTTCATACGCTGCAAGCAAGGCAGAAAGGAAGTCGGCAAGCGACAAATCCTTCTCGTATGCGGCGGCAAGTACACCGCCTACAAAGGACGTACCGGGATGTGCACGAGTCATATTATGACCGTCGTCAATATCGTATGCGTTTGAAGAATGTCCCATAGCGGCGGAAGCACCCATAAAGTTGAACTTTTTGTCAGTACCTATTACCGCTATATTTCCCTCTCCGTATATTTTTTCGGCAAGGGAAAGACCCACTTTGAACTGTTCGCTTTTCGTACCTGCGAGCAATGCGCCGACAAGGTCGATAAAACAACCGCGAAGACGCGCTTTGACGTCTTCGGGTATGTTTTCCCATTTACAGTTGAGTATAAAGTCCTCTAACTTATAATCGGTTTTAAAAATCATATTATATTACTTATTGTAGAAGTTGGTGGAACGTGTAACTGTTGCGGGAGGAGCGAAGTCGAGTTGTCTGTCTGCAATTCCGAGAATGTCTTCGGGCTTTATCCAAGGTTTAGCCTGAAGTGCACTTGTTTCTTCGTGAGTGAGGTAACCCTTGTATGCAGTAAGACTTCTGCGGTAGAAACCGTCTTTTACGCAGCATTCTTCAACACCGTCGTTCAAAATGCTCATAATCATAGGAAGCATTTCAGAAGCGTAAGCAACGGAAGTTGTGTTTGCAACTGCGCCGGGGATGTTGGAAACGCAGTAGTGAACTACGCCGTTTACAACGTATCTTGGATTGTCGTGATGTGTTTCGTGGCTGGACTCGATAGCACCGGGATCGTCGTTTGAAATATCAACGAGAACGGAGCCGGGTTCCATGAGTTTGAGCATTTCCTTGTCTATAAGGAAGTCTTTTCTTTCTTTAGGCCATTTTACGCAGTTAAGAACCATGTCGGTCTGCGGAAGTACGGAAGCAATAGCCTCTTTGTTACAAAGCATTGTGTTGATGTGGCCTGAATACTGAGAAAGAAGTGAACGGAGAACGCCTACGTTGATGTCCATTACTGTGCAGTTTGCGCCAAGTCCGTAGAGAACTTCGAGAGCACCCTTACCAACTACGCCTGCGCCGAGGATAAGAACGTTCATTCTGGGCGCGCCTGCGAAACCGCCGACGTATTTACCCTTACCGCCGTTTATTGTGAGCATGGACTCAAGTCCGAAAAGAGCGCCCTGCTTTCCTGCTGCTTCGCAGTTAGGTGAGCCGAAACGGTGAGCGTCTTCTGCCGTGAAAGCGATGCACTTGCTTTCAAGAATTGCATCAACTTCTTCGGGATGTCCTGCGGGATGGATGCATCCGAGAATTATCTGGTTTTCAGGCATAAGGGGGTATTCAACGTTTGTGAATTCCTTTACCTTTGCTACCATGTCTGCGCCTGCCCAAATTTCTTTTGCGGTTTCAACTATCTTTGCGCCTGCTTCAACGTACTTTTCGTCGGGGAAGCCTGCCATCTTACCGCAGTCGTGCTGAGCCCAAACCTCGTGGCCTGACGCTACGATGGTTTTTACCTCATTCGGAGTACAGATAACTCTGTATTCGCCTTCTTTGATGTCTTTCAAAATACCGAAGATCATAATTTTTTCTCCTTAATTTTAATTTATTTTTATTTTTTTGGTTATTCTTCTTTAAATCCAAGTCCGCGCACTTCCTTTACTTCGGAAACTACTGTAAATGCAGACTTGTCAATTCCCTTTATTATAGCGAGGACTTTCGGTATCTCTTTACTGCGAAGGATACACATAAGCATTTCGCCCTCGTTTTTGTCGTAGCAGCCGCGGCTGTGCACCGCAGTAACTCCGCGCTCGAGTTCAGTCATTATTCTCTCTGAAATTTCTTCGCTCTTTTTCGATATGATATACACGGACTTTGCGCGGTCGCCTCTTACTATTATAAAGTCGGTAACTTTACTGCTTATATAAAGTGAGACAACGGAATAAAACATAATAGCGTAGTCGCGGAAAACTATACCCGAAGCAATAATGATACAAGAATCTATTATAAGTATGAAGGTCGCAACCGAGACGTGAGGGAAAAGTCTGTTGAGCATCAATGCGGCAAAATCGCTTCCTCCCGTTGACGCATCTTTGAATACTACGAGACCGACGCCGACACCGACGAGAATTCCGCCGAAAATAGAAGCAATCCAAATGTCAGAAGTAAATGATGCAACCGCATCCGAAAAGAGTACGCTCAAGCGGTCGGTTATTTCAAGTGAAAGCGAGAAAATAAGTATTCCCGCAAGTGTCTTTATAATAGACGACTTCGGAAGCATCTTATAGCCGAATGCGAAAAGCGCCATATTTATAATAAGCGTTGTGATTGAAAGCGGCACGTTCATAACGTAGTATAAAACAGTACCGATACCGCTGACGCCGCCCGTCGAAATCTTACACGGAACGAGGAAAAAACTGATAGCTAACGCCAAAACAAACGAACCGACCGCAATGTAAAGATAGTCGGAAATATACTTTTTTAGGTTTTTCATTAAATTTTCTCCAAATGGTATTGACATTTTCTGTCGTTTGCTTTATAATTGTAGCACAAAAATATGGCATTTTCTTGCCTTTTCGTACCTATTATATGTCATTTTTTTACGAGGTTTTCAAAAATGCAAGCAAAGTTTAATATTGACAGAGAAAGAAACAACCGCCTTTTCTACAAGGAATATCAAAACGACAAGTGCGTTTTCCAGTTTCACTCACAGATAGAACTTTATTTCGTCGATGACGGTGAAATGGAATTCGTAGTGAACAATCACAGAAAGACACTCAAAAAAGGCGAAATGTCTATTGCGTTGAGTTATGACTCTCACGCATACAAGACCCCCGAATATTCCAAGTCAAGCGTACTTATTATTCCCACTTATATGTGTGAAAATTTCATAATCGCAACAGACCACAAAAGAGTTTCATACCCTTTTATATGTGACACACAAACTGTCGAAAAGATAAAGGAATACGTAGCAGAACTCAGAAAAAACGGTATAAACGAGATAAAACAGCAAGGTTATATCTACGTTATCCTCGGCATCATTATGGAGAGTATTTTCTTTGAAAAGAGCGAGGCGTCGATAGATACGCAATTTTCAACGAAACTGCTTTTCTACATAAACGAAAATTTCAAAAGTGATATTTCGCTTACGTCTATCGCCGCGGAATTTGGATACAATACAAGTTACGTTTCACGCTATTTCAAGTCCTGCTTCGATATAGGCATAAACCAATATCTCACTGTTATAAGACTTAAAAACGCGCTTATGCTTATGAATGAGAAAAAACACAGTTTCACTCATTGCGCAATGGAAAGCGGATTCAACTCAATGAGAACTTTCTACCGCGTGTTTGAAAAGGAATTCCATTGCTCACCGAAAGAGTATATGGAGAGCATAAACGGAAAAATTCAGGGTTAATTGAATTTTCCCGAATATTTTACCACGATAATGAAAGATATTCAACGTACTGTCTTAAATTTTAAAAGACAGTACCTTTTATTCTTACTTTTTCACTTCAACCGTTACACCGTCGGGCACGGAATACGACCAGACGGGTTTTCCGTCTTCGTAGTGCCATTCCGAAGTAATAAGTCCGCGCGAGGTTTTATAAGTTACCTTGCAATCGCCTATTTTTTCTGAAAAGTGAGGAGCGAAAACCACGTGAGAAAATCCTGCAGTGCATTCGTCGACTCTGATACCGCCGAGATATTCAAAAAACCAAGCAACGACAGAGCCGAGCGAGAAATGGCTCATACTGAGCGACTTATCTTCGTCATTCATTCCATACCAACTTTCCGTCATATTGGTCGCGCCCGTAGAGAATACGTAATTCCAAGAGGGGAATTCTTTTCTGTGTAAGAGCGAAACGGCAGTATCGAGATAACCCTCGTCTGCGAGTACGTTCATAATATAGCGAGTGGCAACAAATCCCGTTGTGAGCGCGTTTCCGTCTCTTTCAATATAGCGGACAAGGTTTTTCGCCGCTTTTTCTCTGCAAGTATCGGGAACAAGACCAAAGGCAAGCGGGAAAACGAGCGCACTCTGTATTTTTTCATCGTATTCACAGTTTGCAAAATCGAAGTGCAATCTATTAAATTCTTCTTTTCCTATATTGAATCGGTTGCGGAGTTCATCGCGTTTTTCGGTATCGCCGAGAATATCCGCTATTTTGGCAATCTCGTCAAGCATGTGAAGCCACCAACATCTTCCGAAATATCGTTCTGTGAGGTTGTGGCCCGTGGGATTTAGCCAATCTCTGTATCTTGCATCGGGGTTTTCGGGAAGTATCATTCCGTCAAACTCAATGCGTTTTTCTATCAAGGCGAGCATTTGGGGATACTTCACGCGCAGAATTTCCTTGTCGCCGAAGAATTTGTAAAGTGCGAAAGGAACAACGTATTCTTCGTCTTCCCAAGCATAAGGGCCTTCGTGCATTTTGCGTCCTACGTGTGTCCAACGCGCGATAAGTGCGCGTACGTCGTCTATCCAACACGCCGCGTTTATGAAAATTTCCGTGTCTCCGTTCCAAAAGTTCTTTTCGCGCGTGGGGCAGTCTGTCGGGCCGTTGTAGCAATTGTTGCGCCACGTTTGTTTCACTGCTTGCCAAAGGCGAGAAAGCGACTCGTCAGATGAGTAAAACTCACCGACAGGGGCAAGGTCATTGTGAATTTCAACGCCCTTTATATCCTCTTCGTTCGGCTTTTCGTCAACTCCGCTTATATAGATATAACGGAAGCCCGTATAGGTAAAGCGCGGACAGTAGGTTTCGCACTCTTCCCCTTTCGCCGTGTATATAGAAAGATTTCGTCTGTTGTAGGGTGCTTTTCCGTCGGCAAGTGAATCCTGCTGATAGTACACCGCACCGTATGCGCCTAGTTCGGGATTTATGCCGTCTTCTTTCAAGCGTTCACAGCAATTTACAAATATTTTCTGTCCTTTTCTCGCATTATGTAAAGTTATCTTTACAACTCCTGCTATATTTATACCACAATCGTACATATACGAGCCGTCTGCAAGTTGTCCCATATAAGTGACGGAATGCTCTTTTACAGGTCGTACGGGCGGATAATTCTGCTCGGTAAGTGTTGAAAAAGGCGTTTCAATTTCATCGGGGGAAGACCAACTCGCGCGGTCACAGTCGTGAGTGCACCAATCGGGGATTTCCTCTCTTGCGTCGTATCGCTCGCCGAATTGCAGGTCGTTTTCAGAAAGAGGCGAGGGCGCGACTTTCCAAGTTTTATCGGTTATTATAAGGTCTTTTTTTCCGTCTTCGTATTCAATTTCAAGTGAAAGCATAAGAGCAGGTTTATTAGCCTTTAAAGTGCCCCACGAAGAGCAGTTATACCAACCGTTGCCCGTTATCGCGCCGAGGGAATTTTCGCCTTGTTTCAATAGATGTGTTACGTCAAAGGTCTGATACTCTTTTACCTTGTCGGTAGAAGACGGCATAAACATCGCCTCGTCAACTCGCGCGCCGTTTACGTAAGGCTCATAGCATCCAAGTGCAGAGCCGTAAAGTGTCGCGCGTACAAAAGGTCGGGAAAGCGAAAAATCCTTCGCAAAATAGCAAGAGAGTCTTCTCGCTATCGGGTGAATATCGGTATTCACGAAATTGTATCTGTATTTTTGTTCTTTTTTCGAGATTGCCCAATCCGACGGCTCTTCTTTTACCCAAAAGTCAACGAGATTGAGAAGTTGAAAGTTTTCGTCTGTCTCTATATTCTCTACTCTGCCGTCTTCGTACGTTATGCGGATACCGCCCGTGAATGCGGAAGAATAACTGTCGGGGGTGGCGGTCTGGTAGGCGCGTATTGCGAGTATGTTTTCGCCTTTTTTTAATTTATCGCCAATCTCGACAACACCGCTGTCAAGTTTCTCGCAAGAGACGCATTCGCCGTTTATAAATATATCAAGAATATTGTCGCACTTTATACGCACAAAGGCGAAGGAGACCTTGCCGTCTACTTCAAATACGCGGTGAAAATGAATGCGGGTATACCACCCCCACAAGAATTTCGCATTCGGAAATTCTTCCGTTTTTTCTCTGTCAAATCGGGAAAGAAATTCATCTGACGCGCATATCCACTTGGCACAGAAGTCAGATTTGTCAATTTTAGTATACATTATATGTCCCTTTCAGTTGTTTTTCGGTATTTTTCGCTTATTTTGGAAAAATCATCTTATAAAGTTCGTGAATGCTTTTCTTTCGTTTTCTTCGGGGGTTATTCCGTTTTGTTTGCCGAGTTCTATGCATTTGAGAAGCCAAGCCATATTACGAGCGAGATTTCTCATCGTCTGCATACCTTCTTCGTCTAACGGGCTTTCTCCCACTTTTCTGCCGTGAATGACGTTCCAATAAGTAGAGGAAACGACGGGCATACGCGCGATAGTGAAGTATTTATTCAACACGTCAAGCGATGCACTTGTACCTGCACGGCGGGCACAAGCAACGGCGGCGGCGGGTTTGTATGCAAATGCGCGTCCGCCCGCATAGAAAACGCGGTCAAGAAGCGAGAGTATTCTTCCGCTTGGATGCGCATAATATACGGGAGTGCCGAAGATAAATCCGTCTGAGGATTTCGCTTTTTCTATAATTTCGTTTACCATATCGTCATCGTAAACACAGCGGCAATCGAGTTTTGAACATGCGCCGCAGGAAGTACAGTCTCTTATAGGTGTGTTATCGAGATTTACTATCTCGCTTTCGATTCCGTTTTCTGCGAGAATTTTCGCAATTTCGTCAAGTGCAAGACCTGTGTTGCTTCCCTCTCTTGCGCTTCCGTTTATCATTAAAACTTTCATATATGCCTCCGAATTTTCGTTATTTTTTTCTTACACGGTTATGTTACCACACATTTTCATTATATGCAATAATTTTTTTGCGTTTTAATTTATTTTTTGCAATTCGCAGATAAGAAAACCGCGTTTTTTTCGGTGCTCATTGATTTTTATAATTAAAATATAATAAAAATATAATAATATAATAAAAAATGGTTGAAAAATGACATAAAAAAGAGCGTTTTTGGACATTTTGGGCAATATTTTTTATCAAAATACCTTGCGGTTTTTATTTTTTTGTGCTATAATATGTTGATAGTTATTCTAGTCACTCGGTGACTACTGTGGCTGCGACGGTTTTCCGCCTGCAACTTTTACTAATTTCGGTGGAAAACGCCAATAAAAACAAATACGTCAAAAGCAACAGTTAAGCCGCGTGACTTTGTACTGTTGCTTTTTGTGTTAAATTTATAACAATGTAACATAATAACCGTAGCGATACTATTAGGAGTTTTTCACTCCTACTCTAATGAATAAAACGAAAGGAACGAAACAAATGGCTTTTATTCACGGGATACACGTCCCACACAGAAAAAACACTCAAGGAAAAGACGCCATTCGCATACCGACACCCAAGACGGTGACAATCCCTACGTCAATGCACATAGGCGCACCTGCAGAGGTCGTAGTCAAGGCAGGTGACGAAGTCAAAGTCGGCACTCTTATAGCGAAAGCAAGTGCAGGACTTTCTTCTCCTGTATACTCTTCCGTATCGGGTAAGGTTTCAAAGATTGCGGACTATCTTCTCATAAGCGGTAACAAAGCAAAGGCGGTTGTTATCGACTCTGACAGAGAAATGACACCTGACGAAAACCTGAAAGCGCCCGAAATAAACTCACGCGAGGACCTCATTTCCGCATTGAAAGAAAGCGGCATTGTCGGACTCGGCGGCGCAGGTTTCCCCACTTATGCAAAACTCAACGTTGACGCTGATAAAATAGAAGAACTTGTAATAAACGGCGCAGAATGCGAGCCTTACGTTACAAGTGACTCTTACACCATGCTCACTCGCGCAGAGGATATGAAAGAGGGCCTTTCCGCACTCTGCAAATACTTCGGCATAAAGAAAGTTATAATCGGCGTTGAAGAAAACAAGAAAAACGCAATAAAGGAAATGGAAAAACTTGCAAACGAATGCTATTTCACTTCCGTTTCCGTAAAGGTGCTTCCTGCGGTATATCCTCAGGGCGGCGAAAAAGTGCTTATATTCAACACGACGAAAAAGATTGTCCCCACGGGCAAACTTCCTATTGACGTCGGATGCATTGTTCTCAACTGCACTACACTCGCGGCAATAGGCTCTTATATAAAGACAGGTATGCCTCTCGTTGAAAAGTGCGTAACCGTAGACGGCGGTGCTCTTGCCGAGCCCAAAATCGTTATAGCGCCTATCGGTACTTCCCTTTCCGAACTTTTCGATTTCTGCGGCGGTCTTACTTCCGAGCCTTCGAAAATCATATACGGCGGACCTATGATGGGCATTTCTATAACTGATGCATCATTGCCCGTAGTGAAAAACACAAACGCAGTGCTTGCATTGACAGATAAGGAAACTGCACTCCCGAAGACGACGGCGTGTATCCGTTGCGGTGCTTGTGCCAACACTTGTCCTTTCTCGCTTTCACCCGTGCTTATCGCAAAGGCGTATGAAAACAAGGACAAAAAATCACTTATCGAACTTTCCGTCAACACTTGTATGGAATGCGGTTGTTGCAGTTACACGTGTCCTGCAAACCGTCCTCTCGTTCAGACTAACAAACTTGCAAAGGTATTTTTAAGAGAAGAACAAGCAAAGGAGAATGAAAAAGCATGAGTAAGAATTTAACTCTTTCGGTTTCTCCTCATATACACAGCGGAACATCGACTTCGCGCATTATGGGGGACGTTATTATAGCGCTTTTGCCCACGCTTATCGCAGGCTGCGTTATTTTCGGTCTTCGTTCACTTTTGGTTGTGGCGGTTTGCGTTGCGAGTTCCGTCGGATTTGAAGCACTTTTCAATCTTGCGGCAAAAAAAGAACAGACTGTCGTCGACCTTTCCGCTGCAGTAACGGGACTTCTTTTAGGTCTTAACCTGAGCGCAAACGTACCGATTTGGCAATGTGTTATCGGTTCTGTTTTCGCTATCGTCGTAGTTAAAGGACTTTTTGGCGGTATCGGATGCAATCCCGTAAACCCTGCCGTTGCATCTCGCGTGTTTATGCTCGTTGCATTCGGTTCAATGGCTCAATACTCCTATCCTACTGTAGTTGATACTGTTTCATCCGCTACTCCCCTTTCTATTGAAAATGCAAACGAGATGCCCTCACTTCTCAACCTTGCGCTTGGACTCAAGGGTGGCGCTATCGGTGAAACCTGCGCTATCGCGTTGGTTCTCGGTTGCATTTACTTGCTTGTCAGAAAGGTTATTACTTGGCATATTCCCGTTTCCTTCGTCGGAAGCGTATTCGTATTCTCGCTCTTTATGGAAGGATTTGACGTTCTTACGGCGCTTTCGCTCGTTTTGTCGGGCGGTCTTCTCATCGGTGCTATCTTTATGGCGACAGACTACGTTACCTCTCCTTTCAGCGCGTGGGGTAAAGTAATATTCGGTGTGGGCGCAGGTCTTATCACCTTCCTTATCAGATACTTCGGTGTTTATCCCGAAGGTGTTTCCTTCGCTATACTCTTTATGAACATACTTACTCCTTATATTGACTCTTGGACCAAGCGCAAGCCGTTTGGAGTAGGAGGTAAGAAATGAATAAAATGGTAAAAAGCATACTCGTTCTTTTCTGTATTTGCTCTTTTATAGCAATACTTCTCGCGCTTACAAATTCCATCACCGCGCCGATAATCAAGAAAAACGAAGACGCGGCGGCAAACTCGGCATTGCTTGAAATAATGCCTGACGGCGGAAGTTTTGAAAGCGTTGATATTTCTTCTTATGAACTTCCTGCAACCGTAACGGAAGTATTCCGCGCAGAAAACGGCGGATACGTATTCAAACTCTTGACTTCGGGATATTCTTCAGGCTTCACTATTATGTGCGGTGTCAACGCAGACTTTACAGTAAGCGGCGCTCTCTGCCTTTCTTCGTCGGAAACTCTCGGATATGAAAAATCCTACGGCGACAACTTCTCAGGCAAGGATGCTTCGGGTGTTGACGGCGTTGCTCTCATCTCGGGTGCGACAAAGACAACTTCCGCTTATCGCTCTGCAGTAAAAGATGCTATAAACGCATCTATCATTCTCGGTGGCGGAAGCGTAGACCTTCGCACAGAGGAAGAAATTTTCGCAGACGCGCTCGCACTTGCGCTTCCTGCGGCAGAAGGCAAATTCACACAGTTGTTTAAGACTGAAAAAGTTGCAGCAGACAATATTTACTCTGCCGACAACGGTGAAGGTTACGTTTGTATATACGGCGACAAGTTTGTTTCCGTAGCAAAAGACGGCACACTTAAGGGCTATTCGCTTGACGGTGAAGAATTGACCTTGACAGAAGAGGAAACAACTTCTGCAACAAGCGACACTCAAGCGCTCGCAAACAGTGAAAAGACCACGCTTGACCTTTCACAGTATGAAGGCGTTCACGCAAACATCACTTCGGTTGAAAAGACTGCATCCGGCAACTTTGTAATAGAAATCAAGGCGGCAGGTTACGGTATAACCGGTGGCGACGACTACCATCCCGCATCGGGCGAATATATAATCGTTCGTTTGTGCATTTCTGCGGATTGCGAAATCCTCGACTGTTTGACAGTATATCAGGCAGAGTCGAAGGGTATCGGCGACGTATGTGCAGAAGAAAAGTTCTACGGTCAGTTTGACGGTAAGACGGAAGCAGACTACAACACAATCGACGCTATTTCAGGCGCGACTTTGACAACGCAGGGCTACCTCAAAGCAATTGAGCGTGCCTTTGCGGCAGTAAAAATACTCGCAGGAGGTGGGGCACAATGAATAAGAATTCAAACACAGCAGTACTCCTTAAAGGCATACTCAAAGAAAACCCCGTATTCGTGCTCATTCTCGGTACTTGTCCCACACTCGCGGTAACTACCGACATTATCGGCGCATTCGGTATGGGTATGGCGGCTCTTGCGGTACTCATTTGCTCAAACGTTTTTATTTCGCTTTTAAGAAACATCATTCCCGACACGGTAAGAATTCCGTGTTATATAGTAATCATCGCAGGATTTGTTACGATAGTTGAAATGCTTGTACACGCATTCTTCCCCGCGCTTTACGAAATGCTCGGTGTTTATCTCGCTCTTATAACGGTAAACTGCATCATTCTCGGACGTGCAGAAATGTTCGCAAGTAAAAACTCCGTTGTTAAATCCGCGCTTGACGGTCTCGGAATGGGTATCGGCTTTACTATCGCGCTCTGCGCTATGGCACTCGTGCGTGAGGTATTCGGCAAGGCAAGTTTTGCAGGTATTGTAATTCCTTTCCTTGAACCCTACAAGATAGAATTCCTCGCAAACGCGCCCGGGGGTATGCCCGTATACGGTCTTCTTATCGCTCTCGTTTACGTAATAACAAGCGGTAAAGCACCGAAAAAGAAGAGTTTCTCCTGCGCGGGTTGCCACATGGCACCCTACTGCCAGACTGCCGCTTGTAATGGAAAGGAGGACGTTGAATAATGGAACTTTTCAAATCGTTGATAGTAATTCTTTTGTCATCCGTTCTCGTTAACAACTACGTACTCAGCCGATTCCTCGGTATCTGTCCTTTCCTCGGAGTTTCCAAAAAACTCGATCAGGCGACGGGTATGGGTATTTCCGTTACCGCGGTCATGCTTCTCGCTACTGCGGTTACCTGGCCTATACAGTATTTCCTTCTTGACCGCGTCGGTCTCGGATATATGCAGACTATCGTGTTCATTCTCGTTATCGCGGCTCTCGTTCAGATGCTTGAACTCTTGCTCAAAAAGTTCATTCCCTCTCTTCACCGCGGTCTCGGAGTTTATCTCCCTCTTATCACGACAAACTGCGCTGTGCTCGGTGTTGCTATAAACAATATAACCGACGGCTACAACTTCATAGAGTCTATGGTAAGTTCTCTCGGTGTCGGTCTTGGATTTTTGCTTGCTATGGTTTTGTTCTCGGGCGTACGCTCAAGAATTGACGAAAAGAAAGTCCCCGCACCTTTTAAGGGTATTGCAATCACGCTTATCGCCGCTTCCTTCGTTTCGCTTGCGTTCATGGGATTTGCTGGCATTGTAGACGCTATTTTCGCATAAGGGGGTAATGGAATATGGAAATTATGGATATTTTGATTGCCTTTATCGTAGTAGGCGCTGTCGCTTTGGTGGCAGGTGTACTGCTTGCATTGATTTCCCGCTTCTTCGGTGTTCCCGAAGATAAAAGAGTTAAAGAACTTCGCGAATGTCTTCCCGGTATAAACTGCGGTGCTTGCGGATACAAGGGTTGTGACGACTATGCCGCTGCTATGGCAGAGGGAAAGGCGAAAGCCAATCTCTGCGTACCCGGTGCGGAAGATACCGCTTGCGCGCTCTGCTCTATTCTCGGAGTTGAAGCAGAAGCACCGAAGGACTTTGTCGCTTTCGTAAACTGTAACGGTCACTGTGATGCGGCAGCAAAGAAAGCGCACTATGACGGAATTTCTAGTTGCCGTGCGGCATCTATGCTCTACGGCGGCCCTAACGAATGCATTTACGGTTGTCTCGGTCTTGGCGACTGCGCTACCGCTTGTCCTGCAAATGCAATATGCACGGAAGACGGTATCGCACGCGTTGACACAAGCCGTTGTCTCGGTTGCGGTCTTTGCGCTAATATTTGCCCCAAGCACGTTATCTCTATGATACCTCAAGAAGCGAAAGCAGTCGTTATGTGTAACAACCGCGATAGCGGTGCGGCTGCGCGTAAGGCTTGCAAGAATGCTTGTATCGGTTGCAAGAAGTGCGAAAAGACTTGCCCTAACGGTGCAATAACCGTAATAGACAATCTCGCAACAATAGATTACTCGAAATGCACAGGATGCGGAGAATGCGCTAAGGTATGCCCTACAGGTTGCCTCAAAGAAGTAATTCTTCCCGACATTCCTGAAAATTGAAAATCATGAATAACACAAAAACTGCGTCCACCGTTTTTGACGGTGGACGCAAATTCAAGAATGACGTTATATTTATTCTTTCTTTGGTTGTTTTAACTGTTGCTATCGGACTTTTCGTTTACCTTTCGGGCGAAGAGGGAGATACCGTTTCCGTCTATATAGACGGAGAATTATACGAAAGTTATCCCCTTTCCGTGAACGTAAGCGTCGACATTATAACGGGCGAAGACGAAAGCGGTCTCAACACCCTTGTCATAAAAGACGGCAAAGTGTACGTTGAGTATGCGAGTTGCCCTGACGGAATATGTGCCGCGCACAAGCCTATTTCACGCGAGGGCGAGAGCATTGTGTGCCTTCCAAACAGAGTTGTCGTATCGGTTAAAACGGAAACCAACGAAGACAGCGTAGACATTATACAGTAAGAGGTAGAAAAATGAACAAAAAAGTTAAAAAACTCGCGTTTTTGGGGCTTTGCACTTCTCTTTCCCTCATTTTCGCCTACGTTGAAGTATTGATACCTCCGCTTTTTGCTTCGGTGCCCGGAATAAAACTCGGTCTTCCCAATATCGTTATTATATTTATACTGTATAAACTCGGTGTAGGATACGCGGCGGCAGTCTCGTTTTTGAGAATTTGCCTTGCGTCGTTGCTTTTCGGAAATCCCGTGACTTTCGCATATAGCGTTGCGGGTGGATTTTTGAGTCTTCTTTTGATGGCTATACTGAAAAAAACGAACCTTCTCTCGCCTGTTGGCGTTAGTGTCGCCGGCGGTGTATTCCACAACGTAGGACAGATAATAGTCGCTATCTTGCTTCTCGGCACGAAAGAACTCGGCTACTACCTCGTTGCCCTTGCGGTAAGCGGTACTTTATCGGGTATATTCATCGGTCTTTGCGGCGGTTTTGCAATGAAGCGAGTGCCGAACAAATTTTTCGGCGAAAGATAAATACCGAAGAAACTATATTATATAAATAGAAAAAAGCGGTTGTCAGTCTACGCGGACAACCCCTTTTTTGTTGTGTCATTTATTTTTTCTATCGGGTATAAGAAACATAAACACAAGCGAACTGCAAAGCAACATCATAGGATAGAACAAATGCGAGATAATGTCAAACGCGCCGAGTTGCAATCCCATTGCACTTACTGCTGTGAGTGCGACAAGTATCTGCGCGCCGTAGGGCAAGGCACATTGGAAGATGCAGGAGAAAGTATCAAGAATAGACGCTACCTTTTTCGAAGGAATGCCGTATTCTTTTGCCATTTCTGACGCTATGGGGTTTGCCATTACGATAGCAACTGTGTTGTT
>JAZOLR010000197.1:0-4331 GCA_045653255.1 Eubacteriales bacterium
GAAGAAGTTTATCTTTTTTCGTCTTTTTCGCCGTAACTGTCGCGCCGGTGTCATTGTAGAGACGGCAAAGTTCTTCTGCTTTCGCGAATTCTTTGTTTGTAAACTTTTGTTTACTCAACAAGTCGACTTTTTCGCCGTTTGTTTCTTCCGAACTTGAGACTGCGTAATACTTTTCGGGCTTGAAGTTACGAATAGAAAGGTCTCGGTCATAGATAGCCTTTACTATCGGAATGATAACTCTGCCGACACGAAGAAGTTTTCCCGTTTTCAAGGTCGCGTATCGCGTGAGGTTTACTCCGTAGAGCCAATCTATATAGGTACGCGCGAATCCCTCGTTTGCAAGATTTTCGTACTCTGTTTCGTCTTTCATTTCCGTCAATGCTTTTGCAACGGTCTGGGGTGTCTGGTCGGGAAGCCAAAGGCGTTTCAAAGACTTATTTGTATGCAAAGCACGGCTAACGCAGAGGCGGACTATTATTTCTCCCTCTCGGTCTGCGTCTCCTGCGTTCACTATCGTGTCAACGTCGGGGCGGTTGCAGAGCGTTTCAAGTATACGGAATTGCTTATAAACTCCCGAATCCACTTTCTTGTCCGCGCCTTTTTTGAGGTCAAACTTAAATTCGTTCGGGAAACACGGCAGATTTTTCATAGACCATTTGCCACTGCCGTCGGGCGAGGGAGAATATTCCTCTATATCGCAAAGTGAGAAAAGATGACCAAACGCCCAACTGATAATATATCCGTCGCATTCAAGGTATCCGTCGCGGCGCGCCTTTATTTCGCCTATACCTGCGGCGATGTTTCTTGCAAGGCTCGGCTTTTCGGCAATGATAAGTACCATTTCTTTTCTCCTTTCGTTTTTTCTTTTATTATTTTACCATATCGCGCTCTTTTTTTCAAGGCGAAAATCAAATTTTTGAGTTTTGATTATTTCTATTGACAATACGCACAAAAAAATGGTAAACTGTAAAAAAGCGATGATTTTTTCATTCCTTATAATAATATACAACGCATAATAAAGGAGAATTTTATGAAAACTGCGGCAAAGAGAATTTTGGTTATAACGCTTATACTTCTCGCTATCTTTTCTTTTTCTTCCTGCAAAAAGCAAAACGAATGTGAGATAGTATATTTCCTTGACGGTGGATATAATACGCAAAATCCGACCTCGTCAAGTGAGCCTTTCGACCTTTTACCACCCGAAAAGGCGGGATTTTCATTCCTCGGTTGGTACGAAGACGAGACTTTCACAACGCCTGTTTCTCGCGTTGAAGTCAAGGGCAAGGACAAAGTAACCCTCTATGCGAAATGGGGCGCGCCCGACGTCGACGTGCTTATAATTTCTCCTAACGGCGCGCTCGGCGCGGCGAAAGCGACTCCTCTTTCCGCAGGCGAGAGTGTCACACTCCCCGAAAACACTTTCGCAAAAAACGGATATAAATTCCTCGGCTATTCAGACACACCGAGCGGCGAGGCTACATATTCCCCCGACGAAGTATTCACGGCAAGTGAGACTTCACCGCGCGTACTCTACGCTATTTGGGAAAAAGTTGAAAACGCAGACACGTCCCTCTCTCTTGCAAAAGAGATAAACTACAACGAATTGTACGTGCAGGAAGGTCTTCTGCTTTTGTCGGACTTCTTTGGTGTTACAACCGAGAGAAACAACACAAAGCCGCTTCTCGGCTCGGCAAGTTATGACCAAGTATCCGTAACCGCATCAAATCGTTTCACGGCTGACGACTCAAATTACACACCTTTTATCCACACGGAAAAAGGAATATCTCTCACGGGCGGCACAGCGAAAATCGTCTCTCCGTGGTGCTTTGAAAATTGGTATCTTGATTATACCGTGAAAATGGGTACGGGCTCGAAAAACGATATGCGCGTTTCTCTTCCGACGGAAAACGTGCTATCCGTTACAAGCATCGGTTCGGTGCACACAGTTGTATATAACGATGAAACCGAAGAAGTCTACAAAAATCCGTCAAGCGACAATACAGTTTATGCAACAGACACTATGATAGACGGCGTGACCGACTACTACATTTCCAACGGAAAGTGGGCGAAAAAGGTATATTCATCGAAGTGGGGCGATAACTGTCTTATCCTCGGTCAAAACTCGACTATGCAAATAAGCGGTCTTTACGCATTACTGAAAGACGGTCTTGAAGACTACTCTATTCAGGCTATCACCTCTTTTGAAAGTTCAAGTTCGTCGGGTACGGTCTATATGGTCGGTATGGCGCGTTTCGGTGTCGGTCTTGTTACAAAAGGCGGAGAAAAACTTCTCTCATACAGAGGCATGACGAAGCCAAACGGCAGCGGCGGCACGGGAAAGACCACCTTTGAGGCTTTCAACACCGAGGCGAAATGGTACGATATAAACGAAAACACCTTCACTTTCAACCGTGACTACTCAACGGATACCGAAGGCACAACGGAGTACGAAATCTACGTAAACGGTAAAAAATACTTCACGCACGAAGAAGCCACTACGTCTGCCGACGGCACGATAAAGATAGGCGAAGGTCAAAACACGAAACTCTACGCGGTACGAATTTATTCGCATATACTGACAGAAAAAGAGATAAGCCAAAACCACTTCGTAGATATAGCGAATTTCTATAAACTCGATATATCTAAATACCTCTATGCAAGTGACGAGCAAAAAGAAGAAATCCACGAGCATTTCAAGTATGCTTCGTTTGGTAGCGATGCAAAAGCACTTCAAGCCGAATTCGACTCATTCTTCCCGCAAGCAGAAATAGAAGGGGTTTTCTTCATTGAATTCAACGCAAATCTCACCGATTTCGGTGTAGTTTCAGAGCAATACGCAATTTCGGGCGCGTCTATTTCTGCCCCTGAAATATCACTTGCAGGTTCTACTATTCTCGGTTGGTCAAACGATGCAAACTCCGACACCGTGATTTATAAATACGGCGAACAGATAAAGCCCACGCAGAATGAAAAACTCTATGCGGTATGGCAACACAACGAATACAAAATCTCCTACGACACGGCAGGAGGTAAACTTGCAAGCGGCGAAGAAAAGACGTCTTATATAGCGAATACGGATATTTTCAAACTCCCCGAATTAGAAAAAGACGGCTACGTCTTCTGCGGTTGGTATAAAGACGAAACTTTGTCCGAGCCTATTTCCGAAATCACCTACGGCACGGAAGGCGACCTCTCTCTCGTTGCAGGTTGGGTAGAAGAAAAAGACCGCCTTTTCTCTCTCAATATCACAGAAGACCTTAGCGACCTTTCGGGAAAATATGACGCGGACTTTACGGACAATGCAAACGTGCTCGAAAAGTTTATGCTCTCGAAAGCAGAACTTCCCGAAGAAATTACGGTACTTCCCCGCTTTGACGTAAATTCCTATCTCATCAGTAACAGAACGCAATTCTACGTTGCAACAAACGGAGACGATGCAAACGACGGAAGCATCAATTTCCCATTTGCCACCATTGAGCGTGCGCTCACCGCTTGCCGCGGTCTTGACGGCGCTATTATCTGGGTAAGGGGCGGAGATTACTTCCTTGACGAAAGCGTTTATATAAACTCAACGCATTCGGGAACTGCCGTATCGCCTTTGATCTTGAGCGCATACAAAGATGAAAAACCCGTTCTGCACACGGCAAAAACTCTCGCGCCGTCTCAATTCTCACCCGTCTCGCAAGACGACAAGTATGCGTCAAGACTTCCTGCGAATGCGCTTTCCGAGATAGTTCACGTCAATCTGTTTGAACTCGGTTGGACAGAACAAGACCTCGGCAAGTTAAGCACAAGCGGTACGCCCTCGCTTTTCATCAATAATGAAAAAATGGATATTGCAAGATACCCGAACTCCGACGAAACGCCCCTTAATATAAGCGTGGTATACGATACGGGAAGTGTCACCGCGCGCGACGGCTCAAATCTCTACTCAAGATGGATTTTGCGAGTTCAGAACTGGGAAAAGTGGAAGAATGCGAACGGCGGAAAATACGATTGGGACGTTTACTACTATGATATGAGTTCAAAGCGACTCTACGCCTCCGAAGGTGCGGCTATCGCCGATGCAATGAAACTTGACGAAGCGGTAAACGCAGGCGCAAGAGTGTATACCGACAGTTACGGCAACACGAATATCGACTACGGTTTCACGATAGGCATTTCGGACTTTACGCCCTTTATGTGGGAAAACGACGGCAATATCTGGTATTACGGAAACGTGTTCTCAGGCTGGGAATACGGCTACTACAACGTAAAAGAATTCAACCTCACAAAGAAATCTCTTACAACAGTCGGCGGCTCTGTCTACGGCGCGAACGTATCTTCAAACT
>JAZOLR010000198.1:0-10474 GCA_045653255.1 Eubacteriales bacterium
CGGGAGGCCAGTCCCTACATCACTGACATAAAGGAGATTCACAATGGAAGCATATAAGAGAGAATTTATCCAGTTCCTGCAGGGTGCAGGTGTGCTGAAGTTTGGCGATTTTACCGCCAAGTCCGGTCGTAAGATCCCTTACTTTGTCAATGCCGGTATGATCAAGACCGGTGACCAGATCACCAAGATGGGCGAGTTCTATGCCAAGGCTTATTTCGACAAGCTTGGCAAGAAGCAGGCAGTTCTGTACGGTCCTGCTTATAAGGGCATTTCTCTGTCCATTTCCGCTGCTGTTGCTCTGTCCAAGGAAGGCCTGAATGTTCCGTTCTTCTTCAACCGTAAGGAAGTAAAGGATCACGGCGAGGGCGGTATGTTCGTTGGCTATGTACCTCAGGAAGGTGAAGAGATCGTCATCATCGAGGATGTTATCACTGCAGGTACTGCTATCCGTGAGTCCATGGAGATCCTGAAGCACCTGGAAGGCACCAAGGTTATTGCTACCTTCATTATGGTTGACCGCAAGGAAAAAGGTCAGACCGAAAAGGGCGCAATGCAGGAAATAGAAGAGCAGTTCGGTTTCCCTGTATACTCAATAGTAGACGTTTACGACATTATCGAGTATCTTGAAGAAGACGAAAGCAATAAAGAAAACGTAGACCGCATAAAGAAATATCTTGAAGTCTACGGCGCAAAGCAATAAAGGCAACGCCTTTATTGCGGTGAAATTTGCCTTCGGCAAGTGAAATTCTGCTATGCAGAGTGAAATTTGCCTTCGGCAAGTGAAATTCTGTTGCGCAGAGTTATGATTTGTTTACGCAAGGCTCTGTTTTTTGTAAATATAAGTTTGCAAAACGGGCTTTGTGAGGAGGAAAAATGAGAAACCTTGTAGATATACTTGACTTTTCAGTAGAGGAAATAGACCGTCTCGTTGCTACGGCGAAAGATATAATTGCCAATCCCGAAATGTATTCTTCCGCTTGTCACGGAAAAATACTCGGTACGCTCTTTTTCGAGCCGTCAACAAGAACGCGTCTCAGTTTCACGTCGGCAATGATGAGCCTCGGCGGAAATGTGCTCGGCTTCTCGCAGGCAGGAAGCACTTCCGTTTCAAAGGGTGAAACACTTTCCGATACTATCCGTATGGTTAGCGCGTATTCCGACATAATAGCGATGCGCCACCCGAAAGAGGGCGCGCCTATCGTTGCGGCGAGCGTTTCCGACGTCCCGATAATCAACGCAGGCGACGGCGGTCACTATCACCCCACGCAGACACTTACCGACCTTTTGACGATAAACCGTAAAAAAGGCAGATTTGACGGTCTTACCGTCGGTGTTTGCGGCGACTTGAAGTACGGAAGAACGGTACATTCTCTTATCGCGGCAATGTCACGATACAAGAACGTGAAATTCGTGCTTATCTCCCCCGATGAGTTGAAACTCCCCGACTACATAAAGGACGAATTCTTGGGTGAGGGCAAGTCTGAATTTGTTGAAACGGCAGACCTTGAAAGTTCTATTGCCGAACTCGACATTCTCTATATGACGAGAATTCAGGCAGAGCGTTTTACAGACCGCGACGAGTATGAAAGATTGAAAGACGTCTACGTGCTCACGAAAGCGAAACTCGAAACCGCGAAACCCGACCTCTCTATTATGCATCCGTTGCCGAGAGTGAACGAGATTTCAGTTGACGTAGACGATGACCCCCGCGCAGACTATTTTGTGCAGGCGGCAAACGGCAGATACATAAGAATGGCGCTCATTCTTATGCTCTTGAAAGTTACAAACCAGAACGACGAGCGCAAAAAAGGCGAGGAAAACCCCGCGCTTGAATGTAAAAATCATCATTGTATCTCGCGTACCGAAAGAGGCATAAAGAAACTCTTCTCGGGTGACGAGTGTGTATACTGCAACCAAAAAGCAGAAAAAAATAATTAAAAACGAAAAACCTTGCTCACAAGAGCAAGGTTTTTCGTTTTGTGTTGCGTAAATTAAATTTTTCTGTAAACCAAAACTTGAAATTCGGTTTCTACTGTCATTTTTTCTTTTTCGAGTATCTTTTTCTTATCTTCGGGTTTTGTGCGGTAGTAATACGGTGTCATCATAAAGAGGTCTGAAAGTTCTTTTTGAGATAGTGTGATTTCGTTTTTTACGTCACTCTTGCCGACGAACTCAAAGCCTTCAATCTCGTACTCCGCCACTTCGTTTTGTATGGAGTCAGGACTGTGTTTTTTTAGTTGAGAGCGCGTGTGTTTTTTACGTTAATTCTTCTTTGCTGCCGTCTTGATGTATTAAAACTATGCGAAAATTGTCCCTATATTTTCCGTGATGTTCGTTTTTTACTTCCCTAAAAATGCTTATTACTTTATCTGCATAGTCGCCTAAATGTTTTTTCAGATTTTCAAATCCTTGGATTTCAATATATGAAGCCTCAGGGAGCATATCCTTGAGACAGTCCCAAAGCGCGTCCATGTTTCCACCGTAATAATCGGGAAATGAAAGCGACTCGTAAAGCACCTCATGTAATTGCATTATATACTTAACATTTGAAAAATCTACAGTGTAATGCTTTTGTATCATTTTTTCTCCTTTACAATTTCATAAAACGTATGATAGTGGTCATTAGAAATAAAAATCAATCCATCATTAGAATACAATATCCTTTTGCCGTTTCTTTTGCCTGTTATATAATCAATATCTGCTTCATGCCAAATTCTCCCTGAGGCGTTAGGGAGTTTGCTTTCGGCATTTTTAAAAACGTCTCCGCCTAACATTTTTCCTGGCACAAAATTAGATAGACTTTTCTTCGGTGTCCAAGACTGATTGTATGCTTCTTCCTTTGTTATATAATAACTTGGTAGGTGTCCCCTGTACATAAGCCAAGCATCAGCACCATCAAAGCCGCGGTCTGTTGCGGTTCCGACCTCTTTGGTTCTCATCCTAACAATTCCGCATTTGCACCTACTGTGCAGGGGGGTGAATTTAACCGAATCTATAACATACACTTTTCCATGTTGGCTATAGCAATCTGGACAGGTGGTTAACGATAGTGCTGACATCCAATTTTGGTAGTTTTCGCTATCGCCTATTAAATAACTATCGGGTAAAGTAAACATATTTTTTCCTCCATTATACATTTTTATAATTACTTTGTCAATTCAACAAGTTTATAATATAACATATTTAACACAAAATGGGAACAAATGTATATGGTTTAATTGCAGAAATCTTTTTGACGCAGAACAACTTGACATTAACAAAGAAAACGCTACCAAGCAATAAAAAATGCAAGGTAGCGTTTTCTCATTTCTTTCTATACACCAAAACTTGAAATTCGGTTTCTACTGTCATTTGTTCTTTTTCAAGTATCTTTTTCTTATCTTCGGGTTTTGTGCGGTAGTAATACGGTGTCATCATAAAGAGGTCTGAAAGTTCTTTTTGAGATAGTGTGATTTCGTTTTTTACGTCACTCTTGCCGACGAACTCAAAGCCTTCAATCTCGTATTCCGCTACTTCGTTTTCGTAGGGAGTTTCATAAAGCGCGGATTTGAGCGACCAGAGGTGCTTTTTGTCGGGGATGGCGGAAATTAGCACACCGTCTTTTTTCAGTACGCGCAGAAATTCCTCACGCGCAAACGGAGAAAATACCGAAACGAGCATATCCGCGCACTCATCTGCCATAGGCATGTGATACACCCCTGCGACAAGCAAGTCTATTTTTTTATTGCGCCTTGACGCGTATTTTATCGCATCGCGCGAGATGTCAAATCCGCAAACCGATACAGAAGAAAAGTTTTCCGTAAGTGAAGTATAGAGTTTGTCCGTATAGTATCCCTCTCCGCATCCGCAGTCTAAAAGAAGACCGCCGTTGCAGAAACGCTCGCAGGCTTTTTTACATATTTCGTCTGCAAGAGGGGAATAGAAACCGCCCGAAAGAAAACGCTCACGCGCCTCAATCATTTCACGGTTGTCACCGTGGACTGTGTTTTTCGTCGGCAACAGCAGATTTACGTATCCCTGCCTTGCTATATCGTAGGAATGACCTTTTTCGCATTCGTATCTGTTTTCGGCTCTTTTTAAATACCCCGAGCATACAGGGCATATAAGATAATCACGCATTGAAAAGCACCTCGTTTCAAATATAGTATACAATTAAATGAAAAATAAGTCAAGCGATATGGACAAACACGTAAAAATGTGTTACAATAAATAAAAAGAATAAACAAAAAAGGAAAATATAATAATGAGTATAGATATAAAATCGGGAAAAAGATGTATGGGTGTTGACTACGGCGACGTGCGTACAGGAATTGCACTTTCTGACCTCGGTCTTTTTCTTGCATCTGCTTTCTGCACGTTGAAAGAGGGCGGAATGCGCCACACGGCAATCCGCGTAGCAGAGGAAATAGAGAAAAACAACGTCGGCAGAGTAGTAGTAGGTTTGCCGAAAAATATGGACGGAAGCGAGGGCGAGCGCGCCGAGGTCTGCCGTGCATTTGCCGCATTGCTCGGTGAATATACCGACGTGCCGATAGAAATGATTGACGAGCGACTTTCCACCGCCGCCGCACACAGACTTCTGAATTACGCAGACGTAGGCGGAAAGAAACGCAAAAACGTCATAGACGCCCTCTCTGCCGAACTCATTTTGCAGGACTATCTCGACAGAAACAGATAATTGCCGAAATCATTTTGCAAAAACGCGGTAAAAAATTACAGAATTCACAGAATAAAGAAAGTTAATTAAAGTTAATTTCATCGCGTTTTCACGCAATTTTCACATTGAGGCATTATACTAAAGGGGAAAAGGAGGTATTCACTATGTCTGAATTTGAATTGAATAATCAAAACAACGAAGAAATTGAAGAAAACAAAGAAATAGAAATAAATGAACCCGAAACAACCGAAGAAGCAGAAACAACCGAAGAAGTAGAGATAAACGAAGAAAAAGAAACGTCGAAAGAAGAAGCGCCCAAGATAGAGAGAGATAATTCTTACTCATACGGTTCTTCTATAGAATTCGGTCCTTCAAGCGAAGAAAAAGGCAAAAACAAAAACGGCAAAAAGGCTATCGCCGCTATTTGTCTTGTATTTTGCTTTTTAGCCGCGGTTGCGGTTGCAGCATTTGCAGGTTATTACTTCGGCGGCGGTTTTACCGTGATAGACCCGAGCGGAAACTACGACGATATTTACGTACCCACCGCAACAACGACAGTAGTGCAACAGAACGTGCCGAAAGCACCCGAAACTACAGTCGTTATGCCGCAGTATGAAACCCCTGCCGATGCAAGCGTTGAAGGCTCATACGTTTACGTTAACGAGAAAGCAGCGCCCTCTGTCGTTTCAATAGTGACGGAAGCCATTTCCTACAACCCCTTCTACGGAAACTACGTAGATAGCGGCGCAGGAAGCGGAGTTATTATCGCAAACAGCGGAGATTATTACTACATCATAACTAACAACCACGTAGTAGACGGTTTCAGTAATATAATGGTATACACGGTGAACAGTAATAGCGAAGAAGGCTATACCGCGACCGTTATGGGCACGGATTGGACGAATGACATCGCCATTATAAGAATCGAAACGAAAGAAAAACTCAACGTGGCAGAACTTGCGACAAGCGATTCTGTCGTTGCAGGTCAGAGTGTAGCCGCAATAGGAAACCCCCTCGGTATGTTTAGCGGCACGATAACTCCGGGTATCATAAGTTCCGTAACGCGTAAAGTGGAAATAGAAGGCGTTAAAATGGAACTCTTGCAACATTCCGCATCCGTAAGCCCCGGAAATTCAGGCGGCGGACTTTTCAATATGAAAGGTCAACTTATCGGTATAGTAAATGCGAAGTCTTCGGGCGAAGGTGTTGAAGGTATCGGCTTTGCAATTCCTATAGACACCGCTATAAGAGTAGCAGACGATATTATAAACAAAGGCTACGCGACGGGAATTCCTTATCTCGGTATCAGTTACAACAGTAATATGTATATCTCAAGTTATGCGTACAACCACGAACTCGCAGCATCCGGACAAAAGACGATAGCGGAAAACGATATCCTCGTTGCGATAAACGGTAAGAGCATATCCACTTCTGCCGACATTCGTTCTATTCTTTCAGATGCCGAAATCGGCGGAAAAGTAACGCTCAAACTTATGAGAATAGTACAGACGAACGGATATAAATACACCTACGAAAATTACGAAGTAGAGGTAATAGTCCACGAATATATTCCTACGGTGGAATAATGGCATCTTTTAGCGAGACCGAAGCGTAGTTTCTGTCCATTAACACCGTTCACTAACCACTAACCACTAATCACGGGAGAAAAACTATGTACCGTATAATGATTGCGGACGATGAGCCGCAGATAAGGACCATAGTAAAAAAATACGCCGAGTTCGGCGGGTATGAAATAGAAGAGGCGGAAAACGGAATGCAAGCGCTCACGCTTGTCCGTGAGAAAAAGTTTGACGCGCTCATTCTTGACATAATGATGCCCGAACTCGACGGATTTTCCCTATGCCGTGAGATAAGAAAGTTTTCTGACGTGCCTATTATATTTCTCTCCGCACGCGGTGAGGAATACGATAAGATAAACGGATTTGAAATGGGCGCAGACGACTACGTGATAAAGCCGTTTTCGCCTCGTGAACTTATGCTTCGCGTTGACGCGGTAATCCGCCGCGCGAAAAAATACGAACAAAAAGACGAAAAAGAAGTGTACGAATTCGGCGGACTTACGGTTGACGTCTCCGCGCGAATAGTCTGCGTAGACGGTCAAAAAGCGGAACTTTCGCCGAAAGAATACGACCTTTTGTTCTATATGATAAAGAACAAAGGCATCGCCCTTTCGCGTGAAAAACTGATAACGGAAGTGTGGGGCTACGATTTTTACGGCGATGACCGCACACTTGACACGCACATAAAACTTCTGCGAAAGAGCCTTTGCGACTACAGTTTTCATATTGTGACGCTTCGCGGATTGGGGTATCGCTTTGATGAATGAAAAAATATCAACCGAAAGAAAAAAAGAAAAGAAAATAAGAAAAACACAGGGGCGCGTAAGTATAAGGGTGAGACTTTTTACTTCGTTCACCCTGTTTTCCCTTTTTATAAAAACGGGGCTTTGGATATGTCAGATATTGTTTCTTGACAAGTTTTATTACAACACCACTTTAGACGACCTGCGCCGTGTGTCAAACGTGCTGTCAGAGCAATACGAAAGCGAAGAATTTTCTGAAACGGCGCAACAGTACGCAATTGACGGCAATATTTGTATAGGCGTATACGAAGTCACAAAAGACAAAGTGACGTCGGTGTTTTCTTCTGAAACTTCGATAGGTTGCGTTACGCATAAACTGACAGGTACGCAACTCGGTCTTATCTTTAATCTCGCCGCGCGCGAGGATGGTGAATATTACACTTCCTCGTCTTTGAAACTCGTATACAATCCACGCTTCAACACGCGTGAACTTCGAGCATATCTGCCTATTGAAGATGAAGGTACGTCTTTTGTCCCCACACTCGAAAACGAGAGCATAACCGCAGACGAGCGACTTTTGTATTGCAGGCTTTTTGCCGAAGGTGAAAACGTCATAATGCTCTTGCTTGATGCGAACCTCGCGCCCGTCACGGCGGTGGTAAGAACACTTCGCTTGCTCTTGTTCGCTATATCGCTTGCAATTCTCTTTTTCTCGCTCTTGCTTGCATATATCATTTCAAGACGCCTTTCAAAGCCTATCACAAATATGAGCGAAAAGGCGAAAAATCTTGCCGTTGGCGAGTATTCAACCGACTTCTACGACGGAAGTTATAAAGAAGTAGCAGACCTTGGAAGCGCGCTAAACTACGCGTCGGAAAGACTTTCGAGCGTTGAAAGAATGCAGAGAGAACTCGTCGCGAATATATCCCACGACCTACGCACCCCCCTCACTATGATAAAGGGATACGCAGAGGTTATGCGCGATATAGAGGGTGAGAACACCCCCGAAAATACGCAGGTCATAATTGACGAAACCGAGCGACTTGCCGAACTTGTAAACGATATTCTTGTCATATCGAAACATCAGTCGGGAAAAGAAAGACTTCAATACGTCCGTTTTGATTTGAAGTCCGCCATTGAAGAAACAGTTTCGCGTTACCGCCACTTAAAAGGCGCAGACGGATTTGAATTTTCATTTGAGGCGTCAGGCGAGGGAAGCGTATACGCAGACCGCTCTGCAATACTTCAAGTAGTGTGCAATCTTATAAATAACGCGATAAACTACGCGCAGGACAAAAAAGTGGAAATAAGATGCGTGTCAAACGAAAAAACCGTTCACGTTGATATAATAGACCACGGGAAAGGCATTCCCGAAGACGAACTTCCGCTTATATGGGAGCGATATTACAAAGTAGACAAACTTCACTCGCGAAGCCGAGTAGGAAGCGGTCTTGGACTTTCCATAGTCAGAAATATCCTCGATTTGCACAACGCGCGCTACGGTGTGCAGAGTACGGTGGGCGTAGGCTCACGCTTCTGGTTTGAACTTCCTTTGACGGCATCTTTGGGTGAAACCGAAAATTGAAAATTTCTTTTTCCGTTTTCGTCTCTCGCCGTATAAAATACGCCTTCAATCCGAAAGCGAAAAATTTCCCACCAAACCTGCTCGTCAAAGACGGCATCTTTGGGTGAAACCGAAAATTAAAAAATTTCTTTTTCCGTTTTCACATTCAATCTTACACTCGCGCGAATGTAAACAAAACTATACAAAAAGAGAGCGAAACGCTCTCTTTTTTGTGTTATGGCGAGGCGAAAGTAAGGAGATTTCCGCACAAATCAAAGATTTTTTTGCAAGTGTGTTGTAAAATTCTGCAAAAAGTGATAGAATAGAGGCAATAATAAAAAAACGGAGAAAAATATGGAATACGTAGCAGACGTTGCCGTTGTAGGCGCGGGACACGCGGGAATTGAGGCGGCGCTCGCTTGTGCGAGAATGGGACTTGATACCGTAATATTTACCATAAATCTTGATGCGGTGGGAAATATGCCTTGCAATCCCTCGATAGGCGGCACGGGAAAAGGTCATCTTGTCTTCGAGATAGACGCGCTCGGCGGAGAGATGGGACGCGCAGCGGACAAGGTTACTTTGCAGTCACGCACACTCAATCTCGGAAAAGGCGCGGCAGTACATTCGAAGCGCATACAAGCCGACAGAAGCAAATATAAAACGATAATGAAACACACTCTTGAAAAAGAGAAAAATCTTCGACTTATTCAATCCGAGATAGTTGATATAAAGACAGTAGAAGAAAACGGCGCGAAAAAAGTTTCGTCCGTTGTCACAATGCTTGGCGAGGAATGGAAAGTCAGCCGCGTTATAATCTGTGCGGGTACATACCTCAAAGGTCAGATTTTCGTCGGTGACAAAACCTATGCAAGCGGGCCTGACGGAATGCTTCCTGCCGACGGACTTTCCTCGTCTCTTGTTCGCGAGGGCATACGCCTTATGCGTTTTAAGACGGGCACGCCTGCGCGAGTGCTTCGCTCATCTATCGACCTTTCACAACTTGAGCGTCAGGACGGCGAAGATAACATTATCCCTTATTCAAGCGAGACAGACAGGAAAACTTTCGACGGCATAGAGCAACTTCCTTGCCATATAGTATACACGAACAAGTCTACCCACGACATAATAAAAGAAAACATTCACAGAAGTGCAATGTATTCGGGAAATATCCACGGCATAGGCCCTCGTTACTGCCCCTCAATAGAGGACAAGATAGTTCGCTTCGCGGATAAAGAGCGCCATCAACTCTTCGTTGAGCCGACGGGTGCAGATACCGAAGAAATGTACATTCAGGGATTTTCGACCTCGCTTCCCACGGACGTTCAGTATAGAATAATGCGCTCGCTTTCGGGATTTGAAAACGCAATAATTATGCGCTATGCGTATGCTATCGAGTACGATTGCATCGACCCTACGCAACTTCTTCCCACTCTTGAATTCAAAGAGATAAAAGGACTTTACGGTGCAGGACAGTTCAACGGTACGTCAGGTTATGAAGAAGCGGCGGCGCAGGGACTTGTCGCAGGTATAAACGCATCGCTCTCTTATCACGGAAAAGAGCCTATGGTGCTTGAACGTTCGTCGTCATATATAGGCACGCTCATTGATGACCTCGTTACAAAGGGCACAAACGAGCCGTACAGAATTATGACCTCGCGCTCGGAATACAGACTTCTTCTCCGTCAGGACAACGCAGACTTGCGCTTGACCGAGATAGGCTACCGCGCAGGGCTTGTGACGGAAGAAAAATATAGCGCATTCTGTGCACGCAAAGAAGCGATAGAAAAAGAAGTGGCAAGAATAGAAAAAACGGTAATCACCCCCTCAAAAGAAAACAACGACTACCTTGTTTCTCTCGGCTCGTCACCTATTTCAACGGGTGTGAAGTTGGCGGAACTTTTGCGCCGCCCCGAACTTGACTACTACA
>JAZOLR010000199.1:0-2780 GCA_045653255.1 Eubacteriales bacterium
GTTATGTACGTCGGCGACGTGCGTGCGACCATAGCCCGCGTTTCAAGCACTGAAAAAGTCATAATCTACGGTATTTCCTTCAAACGTTGGGGACAGTACGGCGGCACGGATATGCGCTACTCGGCACTAAGCCCCTTCAAGACGGGAAGCGCAGACCTTTCAAGCAACACATTGACAATAGAGGAAAACACAACTCTTGCGTTTGCCTCCACGAAGAATTTGCGTCAGGCACTCACCTATACCACCATAATGGATAAAGACGTCGGTACGGTTTATTATACCTACAATCCGTCAGACTATCTCGACCAGTATATGACAAAGAGCAACGTGCTTTACAATACAGTCCTTACTGCACCCGTTGTTGACAGTAAGTTATCAAGTGCGTCAAATCTCCAACTTTCCACCCTCACAGACGGACAAAAAGAAGAACTTGAGGCTCAGGGACTTTTTGAAAACGGCGAATATAAGAGAAACTCGCCTACGTACTTTGCAGGCACGGTTGCAAAATACGACGGCCGCGCAAACGCAGAAGTATACGCAGGTACGGAGTACATAGGCGGTATTATAGAGCACTCCACTCTCGGAAAGAACTATTACTTGAACGACGGTCTTTTCAAGATAGGTGACTCAGGCAGCGGCAGAGCGAATATAGACGTTTACGCACTCCGCGCATATTCAGGCAAACTCTCAACCGAAGACATAGCGCAGAATAACACGGCAGACCTTGCTGTTTACTTCTCGCTTGATCTTACAGACTTCTCCCGACTTGACACCGAAGAAAGAAAGAGCGTATATTCCGCAATGGCGGATTATACACTTTCCGACAATGAAGAAACGGTAGAAAATGCGTTTGAAAAGGCAGTTATCAGCGCGTACTACGCACCGAGTGAAAGCGCAACCGAAGAAGAAATATTCTTCTACTCCATAGCGAAAGCATTCTCGCTTGACCTTGCTGACTTTAACGCATTGAGTGACAAGACGAAAGAAAAGATATATCTTGAATTCTATTCGTCGGGCATAACCGAAACTTCCTCACGTACAAACGCGCTTGTTCTTCTTTCAAGAGCAATGGAAAAACACAGTACAGTAGCGGAAAACTACGGAAACAAGGTAGTTGCATACGAGGGATATTCCGTTCGCAAGGGCGGTTTCCCCGGCATTCGTTCCGAATACTCAATAGACAAACAAGCGATAGCGACACTTGAAAAAGAAGGCTACAAAGTCACGTTCGGTACGGTAATGGCAAACGCGAATAATAACACTCGCGACAACCTCAAACTCACGTACGTAGACGGTGAATGGAAAGTCACCGCAAGCGGTGCAAAGAGCCTCGAAGTCTATAACACGGAAGACGGCTACAAGGCAAACTACTGGACAGTTAACGATCGTTACGACCGTATGGCGTACACGACGACCTATCCGCAGGCATCTCTTGACAAACTCGCAGAAAACGGAATTTCCGAAACTACGGTATTCACAACCGATATGATTTACTGCGCGTACACAGTCATCACAGATGAAAACGGAGAAAGTCAGATTTTCTACACGACGAACAGTTCTTTGTTATTCGGTGACGAACTTTCACTCTATGAACTTTCAAGAGTTGTAAAAGAACAGCAAAACGCGCCTTATGAAATGATTCAAAGAGTAGTGAACACAGTTGACGGTACAAATTACGCGTCGGTAAGTATCGCAGGATACGATATAGGCGATTACTCTATCGTTTACGATGACGAAGTTGCAAAAGAGGTAGCAGAAAAGATAAACGAAAAACTGAAAGAAAAAACGGGCGTAAAACTTGCAGTTTCAAGCAAAGAAGATAAAGAATTTGCAATCTACGTTGGAAAAGTAGACACCCTCACCGACAAGGAAGGCGTATATTCTGAACTTGGAGTATACGAAAATGAAGGCAATATCTACGTTTCCTACGTCTCTGACGACCTCGCGGACAAAGCGGCAGGCATACTCGCAAACACACTCAACGCGGCAGGAAACATAGAAATTCCCGAAGGTTATTTTGAATCCGACCCCGACAAAGTGACCGTCGGCAACCTCACACTTCTCAAAACCGAGTATGAGTTTGGCGAGCCTATCTACGTAATTGCGACGGCAGAAGAAACGAGCACCGCATGGGTAGCGGTATTCCCTTATGACACAGACGGTAACGTAGTTACAAAATACGGCGTATCCGACAGTTACAATATCTGGGACGAAAGCAAAGGCTACGTATCAGGCTCAAAGGTAAGTCTCAAACTTACCTCCGATACAGACGGCTCATTCCTTGAAGGCAAATACAGAGTTTGCTATATGGAAGCGAAAGGAAGTTATAAGACGCTTTACTATATTGACATCAATATAGGCGGTGGTATTCCCGACACCTTGCCGAATACTCCCATAAGCGCAAGTTATAACCATACTGCAGAAAACGCGTACATGGCGGACGGTCAACTCACAGTTACCTACTCCGACGAAACCGTAAATCAGATATACGCATATTGGGCAGACGAAGACGGAAACCGCCTTGTCAATTCCGACGACGGCAAGGAATATACTCCGTTTATGTACCGCCGCTTGACTATGGGCACACTTGAAGAAACTGACGGCGTAACCACGGTAACGTTTGACGTATCCGACAGTCTCCTCATTCCCGAAAACGCGGAAAAGATACTTGTTGTTACAGTGAACGTACGCGGCGAGTGTGAAAACGGACTTGCAATCGACCTCCCCGAAACAATGCAAGCGCTCGCATTGAGTGAAACGGACCTTCAGTACTCCTTCCA